>CAZLGC010000035.1:0-12495 GCA_964559275.1 uncultured Candidatus Saccharibacteria bacterium | reverse complement strand
CCTTGACTCCTTTCGCGGCTATCTCTTTACGGAAGTCTTCAGCTGGCTGATTAATCTCATAACCCTCAACCAGCAAGTCTAACAACCCCCTTTTGTCAATGAGGATTTCCAGCTCGGAAATGAAATAAGACCAATACTCATCGCCTGAGACTTCCCCTAACTTGTACTGTTTCATCTTGGGATCGGAGGTCTTGTAAAGTTTTTCAACTGTGTCTCGCGAAACATCAAATCTATCGGCGACAGAGTCCAAAAATTTTTCTGTGCCCCTCAGGAAATAGACACCGTCCAGGTCAAATACGACTGCTTTGAGGCTCATATTATCCTTTATTAAGTGTGAAAACAAAAACGAGCGGAAACCAGACAACTGAGCGGGCGATTTTGTGAACCCGGCGCCCGAAATAGTACTCGCCGCCCTGCGGCCGTGATACCAGCCGGTGCAGCCATTCCAGTCCGGCTTTCTGCATAGCCTGTGGTGCCCGATTACGCCGGCCGGAAATGAAATCAAAACTGCCGCCAATCCCCATCGCCAATCGCGGTGAAGTCAGCTTAGGAAGATTTTTCTTGATCCAGATATCCTGATAAGGGGAACCGAATCCAACCAGAATCACCGCCGGAGAAATTGACTCAATTCTAGCTAACAGAGCTTTAGATTCCCGTTCCTGCGGAGCAACTTCCAGGGAAGCAAAATCAGAACCGGGAAAACGCTCCCGAACCGCGGTTTCAATTTCCGACGAACCGGATAGTGATCGGTGCGGATTCAGGTGTAAAATACGAAAATTTTCCTTCTGGGAAAGCTTTAAAATATCCTGAACCAGGTCGCTTCCGGGAACAATCTCCTTCAACCGAACACTGGTAAACCAAGACGCAATCAGGGGCCCCGAGCCATCCAGCACCGCTAGATCCGATTGGTTCAATATGTCGCGAAATTCCTGGTCGCGGCGCGCCTGCAAAATGAATTCAGCATTGGGCGTAACTACGTGGCGGCTTTTTTCGCTCTGCAAAAATCGGCCGATTCGCTCCAGGGCTTCGGCGCGACTGACGGCATCAATCTTAGTCCCCATGATATTGGTACGGATTCTTTCCATCTAACCTTCGGTTAAGGTGGATACGTGTATAGTTTCGTGTTGAACGGGTTTATGACTTAGATCGCTGGCAATGACCGCAAACGAATCTACAGAAACTTTGATTTGCGGTTTCTGCCGACACCAGGTTTTGAGAATTTTCTTATCAGCCTCTACTTGTGAGCGGAAGCGAGCGATTGTCAGGTGCGGTCGGAAACGACGACGAGGCGGCTTGCCAATCCCGGCCGTCATGACCGCTTGGGCAAGTTTTAACTGCAGAGCTGTAAGATTCTGATTTTTTTTGGGTAGAAACCAGAGAATCCGCGGGGTACCACGCTGCTTATTCACTTCTAGCCGTCGCAATTCCAGTTCAAACTTAACCGAATCAGCAGCTACATCATCTGCTATCCCGCAAATTTTTTTGATATCCCATGCGGACAGATTTCCGAGAAACAGCAGAGTTAAATGCATATTGGAAAGCGGCGTCCAGTTCACCGGCAAACGCTTGTCATTTAGCTGGTGTTGCAAATTCAAAATCTGCTCCTGAACGGATTTGGATAGATTTATCGCTACAAAAATACGCCGGGAAGGAACATCTTCCATGGTTGCATAATAGCAAGAATAAGCGTAAAATACAAGCACAGTCGATATGGAAACCCTTTTTTCGAAGAAACTGGATAATAACGACGCTCAGTGCCAAACTTGCGCTCATTTTTGCGTTATAAAACCAGGAAAACGAGGCATTTGCGGAGTTCGAGAAAATCAAAGTGGCCAAATCAAGGTTCTAAATTACGGCAAATTGGTAAGTGCGAATATTGACCCAATTGAAAAAAAGCCGTTTTTTAATTTTCTTCCCGGAACAACGTCATATTCAATTGCCGCCGCTGGTTGCAATTTTCACTGCGGGCATTGCCAGAACTGGCAGATCTCGCAAATCAAAGAAGCTGAAAAAACAGCCCTGCAAGCGACAACCGTGGAACCAAAAGAAGTTGTTGCCGCCGCCAAAGCGACCGGTTGTACTAGTATCGCCTACACTTATACCGAGCCAACCATTTACGCCGAATTTGCCCTTGATGTCATGAAACTAGCTCGAGAGGCTAAGCTCAAAAATGTTTGGGTCAGCAACGGATTCATGTCACCCCAAACCCGTACCGCGATACTCCCCTACCTGGACGCCATCAATATAGATCTCAAATCTTTTAATAACAAATTCTACCAGAAAGTTTGCGGCGCCAGTCTGAAACCAGTTTTAGAAAACATTTCAGCTTTCAAAAAGAAGGGTGTTTGGATTGAATTAACCACACTGATAATTCCGACCTGGGATGACCAGCCCGCAGAGTTTAAACAGATAGCTGATTTTATCAAAAATGAGGTTGGCCCGGATACACCCTGGCACATCTCCCGATTCTCTCCCGAGATTTCCTACCAGATGCAGGATTTGCCAACTACGGAAGTGGCCACAATCAAACAGGCTTTGCAGATTGGTCGCCGGGCCGGACTGAAGAAAGTTTACGCCGGTAATGTCAGCAATCACGAACTCGAACAAAATGAAACAACCTAAAGTTGTTATAGTCGGTGCCGGCCCTGGAGGCTTGCTGGCAGCCAGCGAAGCTGCCCGCGGCGGAGCCCAGGTGACAGTACTGGAAAAGAATAAAACCTACCATCGTAAACCTTGTGCCGAGGCCGTAACCGGTAAAACCCTGGCCCGGTTTCCTTTCCTATACCCGGCGGTGGAAAGGATGTTTTCGGAAGCTAAGATTATCTCTTATGATCGCACCGCCAGGTTTAAGCGACGCGCCCCTTTTTTGATAGCAATTGACAGGGCTAAACTTGACCAGGTGCAATCTCAGCAGGCTACCGTAGCCGGAGCGGAAATACTCTACGGAAAGAAGGTAGTAGAAATTCGGAAAAAAGAGGTTCTGACCAAATCCGGAGAGTCTTACTGCTTTGATTATCTAATTGGAGCGGACGGAGGCCTTTCGGTGGTGCGCAAGCACCTGGGGATCCCGACCGTTTTCTTTGGCGCTGCCGTCCAGTACCGCATTCCGACAGAGACAAACGAGCTAGTATTTTGCCTGGACCCCAGACGTTTTGAGCATACCTACGCTTGGTCATTCCCCCATCGAGGCTACACCTCGGTCGGCACGGGTTTCTCCCGTGTGCAAAAGGCTAGTATCTTTGTCGGGCAGCTAAAGCGCTTCTGCCAAGAATTGGGGTTGGACTGGAGAACTAGTCAACTAGAGGGTGGCATGGTCAATACTGATTTCCGGGGCTACCGATTTGGAAATATTTTCCTGGTCGGTGAAGCTTCCGGGCTGGTTTCCGGACTGACCGGTGAAGGTATCTATAACGCCCTGCTTATGGGAAAGGAAATCTCCCGGCAGATAACTACCGGCAGCCGATCCTCAAGACCGATCGAAGAAAGAATGAGTAAGAAAAGGCTGCATGAAATACTGATCAGAGCCTACTACACTTGGCCTGGGTTTTGTGCAGTTTTCTATCGCTTTTCCCCGGAACTCAAAGTTTTTAAGGAATAACATGTCATTAAAATTCGCCGCCATCACCCCTCACCCCCCGATTATTGTTCCCGGCGTCGGTAGCCGGGCTGATTTAGCAAAATGCCAAAACACGACCGACGCCATGAAAAAGTTGGCCATGAACTTCGCTGCCACATCTACACAAACGATCCTAATTATATCCCCTCACTCCCCGGTAGCTCCTAGTGCCTTTGCCGTCAATGCCTCTCCCTCACTGGAAAGCTCGCTGTTAGATTTTGGTGCCGCTGAGCCGCATTACACTCTAGATACAGACAGTGAGCTTGCTAGCGAGATCATCAGCCAAGCCAAGCCAGATCTGCCGGTTACACCCATTGAATCTCCGATCCTAGACCACGGAGTCAACGTCCCGCTCCATTTCCTGCTAGCTAAGAAACCAGTGGTTAAATTAGTTTCAATGAGCTTTTGCGGCCTATCTCTTTCCAAACACTATGATTTTGGTAAATACCTTGCCAAAATAATCTCCGACTTGAAAAAGGAGATTGCCGTAATTGCCAGCGGTGACCTTTCTCACCGACTCACACCCGAGGCGCCCGCCGGATTCTCCCCTCGCGGCAGTGAATTTGATGAAAAGATTGTAGCCGCAGTCAAAGCCGGCGACACCAAATCTATTCTAGGAATCGATGCGCAATTAGTTAATGATGCCGGTGAGTGCGGCCTGCGCTCGATTGCCATACTTTTGGGAATACTTGGAGAACAAGCCAGGTCAGCCAAAGTTCTTTCGTATGAAGGCCCTTTTGGGGTCGGTTACTTAGTCGCTGATTACAAATTAAACTAACATGCCAAATCAATTTACCAAACTAGCGCGCGCTGCTATTGAAAACTATACCCGTACCGGTAAAATCATGGATTCTCCCGATAAATTACCACCCGAGCTGTCGACTGAGAAATCCGGTGTTTTTGTTACCCTGGAATCCGGCTCGGGGCATAAACTGCGCGGCTGTATCGGCACCTACCTGCCAACGAAGCCAAATATCGCCGAAGAAATCATAGCCAATGCCATATCAGCCGCGTCAGAAGACTACCGCTTTCCACCCCTTAAGTCTAAGGAATTAGATGATCTACATATCACCGTTTCTCTTCTGCAGAAACCAGAACAAGTAAAATCTCTAAAAGAGCTGGACGTCAAGAAGTACGGGGTTATTGTCAAGACGAAAGATGGCCGCTCCGGCTTACTGCTACCAGACATTGACACAGTCAAAACACCGGAGGAGCAAGTAGCTATTGCCGCCCAGAAAGGCGGAATTGATTTGGAAGAAGATAATATTTACCTATTCCGCTTCGAGGTTATTAAACATAGCGATGAAACGTAGTATTACAAACGTTATTCCAGCTACCAAAATTGGTCTGCAACGAGATCAATTTTTCTCATATCTGCCGCCAGAAGGAAAGAAGACTTACCCCGGCCAGCTAGTTAAAATACCGCTTGGGCACCGGCAGGTTTACGGCGTTGTACATAGTCAGGAAACAAAGGATGTCCCGGCCAAGCTGAAACCCATCAAAGAAATTGTCGAAGCTTCCTCAGTTTTGACCCCGCAGCAGCTACAACTGGCGGAGTGGATGTCAAAGCACTATCTAACTTCATTGGGGCTGGTTATCAAAGCAATGCTGCCGAAGAGATCCGTTCGCCCACCCCAATTTCAAGCCCAGCCGGTTCAACTAGAAGAGCCGCATCACCTGACCGACCAGCAAAGACAAGCCTTAAACACAATCAAGAAAGGCAGAAAACCGGTTACTGTGCTGCACGGCATTACCGGTTCCGGAAAAACGGAGGTGTATTTACAAGCAATCGCCGGATGCATCGCGCAAGGAAAACAAGCTATCGTCCTGATTCCGGAAATTTCGCTAACACCGCAGACCACTGACCGCTTTGTCGCCCGTTTTGGTTCTCGAGCTGTGGCTATTTTGAACAGCCGGATGGCGTATGGCAAGCGCTACCGCGAATGGCTTAGAATCCGAAACCAGAAAGCCAAAGTAGTGATTGGTCCGCGCTCCGCCATCTTCGCACCGGTGCAAAAGCTGGGATTGGTTGTAATTGACGAAGAACACGAAACTAGTTACAAGCAATGGGACCAACACCCTCGCTATCACGCCCGGGAAGTGGCAATAAAATATGCGAGGATCACGAACACTCGGGTAGTTCTGGGTTCAGCCACTCCCTCTATCGAAACTTATTATCAAGCGCGCCGAGGTAAATTTAACCTAGCTAAGCTAACCGAACGAATTAATCAGGCGGAGCTGCCGCCGGTACAGATTGTCGATATGCGCCAGGAACTAGCCGCCGGGAATCGGTCAATTCTGAGCGAAAGCCTACAATCGAGAATCAAAGAGGTTCTGGATAACAAACAGCAGGCCATACTTTTCATAAACAGGCGCGGAGCTTCTACTTTCGTTATGTGCCGCGATTGCGGTTATGTTGTCGAGTGCCCGGACTGCAGCGTTTCCATGACTTATCATTGGCAAAATGGGCAGCATTTACTCTGTCATCACTGTGGACGGCGAGAAACCAGCCCCACCCGGTGCCCGGAATGCGACAGCGAAAAAATACGCTACTTTGGTGCCGGCACCCAGCGCGTTGAAGCGGAAATTGCCAAAGTTTTCCCCCGAGCCCGTATCGCCAGAATGGACACCGACACCACCCGAGGAACTGATGACCATTCTAAAATATTCCGCAGTTTTGCTGCCCAAGAATACGATATTTTGATAGGCACGCAAATGATCGCCAAGGGCTTCGACTTGCCAAATATAGCCCTGGTTGGTATCATTTCGGCAGACACCGGGCTAAATTTTCCTGATTTTCGCGCCCATGAACGTACATTTCAGCTTCTGACCCAGGTAGCTGGGAGAACCAGCCGGCGCGATAATAACGGTCTTGTCATTCTCCAAACATATCATCCCAAAAACGCCGCCATTAAGGCGGCAGCGAAACATGATTTTGATACATTCTATAAGGCTGAAATTTCTAACCGACGGAAAACCTGTTACCCACCCTTTGCCGATTTTATCAAACTGACTCTTACCGGTAAGGATGATGCCAAAATCAAGGCTGCGGCTACCGAACTTGCCGGCAAATTACGCCAGGAACAAAAAGGGTTCGAGGTTCTTGGCCCTGCTCCGGCCTTGGTCGAAAAAGTACAGGGCCGCTTCAGCTGGCACGTTCTCATCAAAACTATCGACAAAAAAATGCCGCCTGCTCTCAAAAAGATAAAGGATAACTGGACCGTTGACGTATCGCCATTAGATTTACTCTCATGAATGAAAACACTCCTCCCGAGACCAGGGTATCCCGCCGAGACAAGGCAATCCTTTTCGGCTTGGTTATAATAATCATCATTTCCGTATTGGTATATTTAGTAATTACCTGGCAAAGCAACAAAAGTACCGACACGGATACCGAAAGTGAAGAAACAAGCCAGGAAATCGAGGTGGAAAAGATTGCGGCAACCGAGGTCAGAAGGCTGTTGGAATCAGATGAACCACTAATACTGATAGATGTGCGCCAGCCTATTGAGTACGCCGAAGAGCACATTGACGGAGCCACAAATATCCAGCTCACCGAGCTAGAAAACATGAAAAAATATTTACCAACAGATGTTGACCTGATTGTGATGTGCGATGGCAGTAATTGTAATCGCAGCGGAGCAGCCGCCCAAATGCTCGTGGAATCGGGATTCAAGAGAGTCCGGGATTTTGCCGGCGGCACTGAGGAATGGAAAAAAGAAGCCTACCCAACCACAATCGGGGTGGTTTCCGAGGTCGGTTATTTGCAAATACCGGAAATTTCCGCCAGTGAGCTGGATTCGGCGATCGATTCCGGAGTTGGCATAAACCTACTCGATGTTCGCAGTTCCGTTGATTACGCTGCCGGTCACATTCCGAGCGCTCGTAACATCAGCTTCGCCGACGCCGAAAACATGGCCCAGACAAACGCCATCAATCTTGATCGAACCATAGTTGTATATGGCGGAAGCAATGACCTAAAAGCTGAAATGACTGCCCAGACCCTACTTGCTAACGGAGCCAGCGACATTTCCATCCTTACCTCCGGTTATCCGGGCTGGGTAGAAGCTGGTTACATAACAGAGTGATATGCAAACCAAAAAGTGCCTTATTCTGATACCAGTCATCATTGTCAGCTTAACAGGGTGCCAGCTCTTTACACCTGCTCTGTCAGAATTACAAGTCGGAACTGAGATTGACGATGTTACCAAGCAGGTAACAAACCCGACCGACGTTATAGATCGCACCTCCCCTATAATTTATTGTTCGGTCTTCTTGCAAAATGCCCCCGCCGGAACTAAACTGAGAACAACCTGGGAAAGAGATGGGCGCCAGGTTACTGACCCCATTGAAATCGAAGCTGAGGGATCGAGATATGGCGCCTTCACGCTTAAGAAACCGCCGGAGGGATTTCGCACTGGCACATATAACGTCAGAATTGAGCTTGTAGACACGCCGGTAGCCCTAGAAAAATCATTTGAAGTAGAATAAAAAAACAGGATCCAGGAACCTGCTTTTTTATTTATCGCCTTCTATCGATTTCAGTACCACCTGGTTGCCGGCAGTCTTTTTGATAATAACTTTGGCGCCGGCAGCGATGGAGGCACGAGCCAGCGACTCGACATTGAACCGGAGATTTTCCGGTACTATTTCGGAGCCATGTTCGACAACAGTTCCCAGCTCCACCTCAATTTGGGTTATTTTACTAAGCCCGTTAGCCTTTGCCCCTTCCAAGGCCATTTTGAGCACTTTGTCAGCCGCGTGCAGATCATGCATACTTTTAATGGGTAGCGCAACTTATACAGGGGTCGTAAGCCCTGATCATCTTACGAATCTCCTTTTTTTGTTGCGACAATTTTTTGTCCTTAATAGTTGGTAAGTAAACATCAAGGTCCTGCTGAATATTGAACAGGAATTGGGCGGTCGGCGTAATGATATTGCAGTCTGTCACAATTCCCTGTTCGTCAATTTCGTATTCATGATAGAGAGTTCCCCGAGGAGCTTCACCGGCACCAACTCCGCGCCCGGCCTTAACTTTGGGTTCCACAAAAGGCTTATCACCCTTAGTCTGTGAATATTCTTTCGATAAACGCTGGAACTCTTCGACACAATGGACGATCTCGATAGCTTGGGCAACGACATTGTGAAAAGTATTATAATCAGGAAAATCTATTACCGACTTATCGAGCATTTCCTGAGCCGCCGAGGACAAGTATTTGTAATTAAGGTGTATCCTGGCAAAGGCATTTACCAGATATTCATTACCTTCATGCTCAGAACTTTTCACAAGCTTGAAAGGTTTTTGAACCTCTTTGAGATTATGGACAAACTTTCTTGCGGGCACTTTGTAACCGCGAGACGAGGCAATATCTCCTTCATAAATAGCGTACTCATTAGGGGTCACCAGGGAAACGAATTCTGTTTCGCGACGGAAATCAGGGTAAGTCAGTTTGTTAAATAACTCTGCCAATTCAATAGCTATCGGTAGAATATCTTTACCCTTTTTTGCTAGCTGGCGAATCTTCTCGCGGGTTGGATACTTGGTGAAACCGCCGACCCGTGGCGAGACCGGATGAACTGTACGTCCGCCAATAAGAGCTATAATTTTATTGCCAAAGTCACGCAATTCCAGCATTCGCTCAGACATCTCCGGATGGTCTGCCACCATTTTCAGATCATCCTGATAATCCAAAAAGTCCGGAAGAGACAAGAAGTATAAGTGCAGGGCATGGCTCTGAATGGTCTGGCCAACCAAGATCATCTTGCGCAACAAGAATGTTTCCGGCGAAACCTCGAGGCCGAGCGCTCTTTCTACTGCCTGATTGGCAGTAATACAATGAATAACGGGGCAAACCCCGCAGATACGCTGGGAAACCTCTCCTATCTCATCATACTTGCGCCCTACCAGAATTCCCTCGAAAAGCCGCGCCCCTTCAAAGGTTTCCAGCTTAGCTTTGTCGATATCGCCATTCACGATATGGGAAACAAAACCAAAGTGGCCTTCCGTACGCGCGACATGGTCCATTGTAATCTTCATAAATTTTACCTTTTGTCCTTTACTTCGCGGGCAGCCTTTATTTCCTCAATGGTATCAAGGTTGCCGTAGCGTTCGAACAATCTTTTTTTATCCTCTGGGGTAACTATTTTATCAATTGCCTTCTCAAAATTATCAATATCAGGCTCAGCTACCAATCCCCGGCAGCCATCACACGGATATCCTGCTTTAGGACAGGGAGCGTTGCAACCACCCAGACTAATCGGCCCCATACAAGGCATGGCCTTGCGCCCGGTTTTTTCATTGGGCTGCAGCAAACACTCAGTTTCACGTAGCTGGCACTCGTAGCAAACAGAACGCTGCGGAATCTCCGGAATCCGTCCCTCTTTAAGTTCATAAAGTAAACGGATCACTTCACCGCCATCCACCGGACAACCCGGGATTTCAAAATCCACCTTGACGTATTCCTTCAGCGGCTTCACTTCCAAATTATCAATACCGCGAATATCTTTGTAAACCTGGGTGATGACCTTGTCTTTGTCCAAATAATTCTTAAGTTCGGGAATGCCGCCGATAACAGCACAGGCCCCCAAAGCTACCAGTATTTTGGAATTTTTTCTGATCCATTTCAGCTTCTTGATATTATCCTCTGTCAGCACAGACCCTTCCACCAAAGCCACATCGTAGTGTTCCGCCTCCGGTAATTCTTCCACCAAGCGAAAATGACCCAATTCGACTTCTTCTAACAAATCCAAAAGTTTCTTCCCTTGATCTATTATAGGAAATTCGCACCCCTCATCAGAGGTTAATCCAAAAATTCCAACAACAGGTTTTTTCTTGGTTTTAGCCATGAAATTTTAACCTTTACCTCTTATGTTATACTAAAATCAAGGTATACGCAAATGGCATATAAGGTCACAATAAAGGGTTTGGTGCAAGGGGTAGGTTTTCGTCCCTTTGTTTACCGCCGGGCTAAACAGCTGGGTTTTTGGGGTTACGTGAAAAACACCGGCAGCGGGGTGGAGATTCTTACCAATAAGAAATTTGATCCGAGGAAATTTCTGGCCGGGAAACCGCCGATGGCCAGGGTTGATAGTTTTGAAATTAAAAATTCAAAATTTAAAACTCAAAAGAGTTTTAAAATTAAAAAAAGTCAAAAGACGACAGGTTATTCGGAAATTCCGCCGGATATCTTTTTGTGCCCGGATTGCCTGAAAGATTTACGAGACCCAGGAAGCCGACGCTACCAATACCCCTTTATTTCCTGCACTAACTGCGGCCCCCGCTTCAGCGTAGTTAGGGACACCCCTTATGACCGAGAGAATACTTCCATGCACAAATTCAAGTTATGCCCGAAGTGTGAGCGTGAGTACAACGATCCGGATTCACGCTGGTATCACGCCGAGACGATCGCTTGTCCTAATTGTGGTCCCAAGGTCAGCTTACATTACCGCGGCAAAAAATTGGACAATGATGACCCGATCGCTGCTGCTGCTGAAAAAATAAAAAAGGGGGAGATTGTAGCTATAAAAGGTATTGGCGGTTTTCACCTGGTCTGTCAAACGGACACAAAAACGGTTCAGAAGCTGCGCCGGTTAACCGACCGCCCCCGCAAGCCATTTGCTTTGATGCTCAAAAATATTACCCAGTCGAAAAGTATATGCACGATCAACCAACTGGAAAGTGAGACCCTTTGCAGTGCTGCCCGCCCGATTGTGGTTTTGCGAAAGAAACAACGTCCTGATTTTACCGAGGTGAGTAATCTTGATTCACTAGGCCTGATGCTCCCCTACACCGGCTTACATTACCTCCTTTTTGACCATTTTGACGAACCGCTGGTATTCACATCAGCCAATCTACCTGACCACCCACTGACCACCAAGCGCTCGGAGCAATTTGTTAAATACGTCTTGGACCACAACCGGGAAATAGTAAATGCCATTGACGATTCTGTTATCAAGGTCATAAATGGACACGCGCTCTTTCTTCGTCGCGCTCGCGGTTATGTGCCGACACTTATTGCCAAAAAGGTCAAAACAGGTGGGCTGGCTCTGGGCGCGGAACAAAACAGCACTTTTTCAATTTCACTCCCAGAAGGAATTATTACTTCGCAGCATTTGGGAAATATTCGCGAGCCGGAAGCATACCTGCGTTTTAAGAAAACGACTTCAGACTATCTTAATTTCTACAAATGCAATCCTCAGCAGATCGTGAGCGATCTACACCCTCGCTACCAATCGAGTGAATATGGACGGGAACTGAAACTACCGCACCGGCAAGTTCAGCATCACCAGGCACACATTCGAGCCGTAGCAGCTGAACACGGACTGACTGAATATATTGGTATTGCGGCAGATGGCGTTGGGCTAGGCTCTGATGGATCAATTTGGGGAGGGGAAGTGTTTCTAACGCAAATCGAAAAACGTAGAACGCAAACTACACGAATCGGGTCACTGGAGTTGCAACCGATGATTGGCGGGGACAAAGCCAGTGAACAGCCGCCGCGGATGCTTTTTGGCATTCTGGCAAAATTTCTGGAGCCGGCAGATCTGAACAAGTTTATGCAGCAATTTTACTCAAGCCGAGAATTGACTGTGCTAAGAAAACAACTAGCTTCCGGGTTTAATGTCACGCCAACATCTAGTGCCGGCCGAGTCCTTGACGCCACAGCTGCTATTCTAGGATTTTGCCAGGAGCGAACATACGAAGGCGAGCCGGCCATTACACTTGAAGCTAATTCTACTCTTCCCTACCAAGACCTTGAACCGATTATAAAAACTGATGGTAAAATTAAGCGGTTACAGACAACGCCCCTCTTTGAATATATTTTGGGAAATAGAAACCGAGATTCACGCCGGTTGGCAGCCACAGTTCAACATTATTT
>CAZLGC010000034.1:0-12596 GCA_964559275.1 uncultured Candidatus Saccharibacteria bacterium | reverse complement strand
TAGGCTAATTGTAGCAAAAAAACACTAGTGAGGCAAATAATTTGTCTACACCCCCAACAGAGGCAAATATCATGATTTCGTGTTACAATTGGCCTAGAGATATAAAAAATTAAACTAAAACAAATGAACAGCTACAAAAGATTTGTTTTGGTAGCCGCTATCGTCGCCGCTTTTGCGGTTGGCAGCTTCTACGGGTCTCTCCATTTCACCCAAGCTGCTTCTAGTTTGAGCGACGCGGCCTCGATCAGCCAAAACAACACCTTCACCGGTGTCCAGAACAAATTCCCCAAGGGAATTTTTATCGGTGAACAGGGTTCCGGCGGTGTCACCTATTTCAACGGCACTATTGCCAACCTTACCACTGATGAGGACGGCAATGGTATCCCGGTAACTGTCGGCGATGATATGCGAGTGGACGGTCAAATCTGGCGCGGGGAAAATTCGGGTGCTGGGGATGATATGCCGGTTAAGATAAATGATGACCTGGAGGTACTGGGCGACATCACCGGCGGCGGGGCGATTCAACAATCTGCTGAAAAACCTTCAGACACACCTGCTACTTTTACAACCACCGAATCTGACCCAGACTATGACGCTCCAGAAGCAGTCTATATGACAACCGACGACAGCACACTGCTTGTAATGTTTAGCGGTGTTATCGCTAGCTCCCCGGCAACTGCAGCAGCAAGAGTTTTCATAATCGTTGACGGTGAAGTAATTACTAATTCCATCCGTCGCGGATATTCAGCTCTAGACAGTTACCCTTACACTCTAGCGACTCAAGCTTTAGTCGATGTTGATGCTGGCGAACACACAATTCAGGCAGGCTTCAATACTTCCACCGCCTCCACTTCTTCTATGTTCAACCGTTCCCTTGATGTGCTTGAAATAAAAGACTAACAAATCAAAAAACCCGCTAACAAGCGGGTTTTTTGATTGAAAACTAAATTCACACTTCAATTTCTTCGCTTATTCTTTTGATTGCCTTGGATTGGGTAGCAGACTCGATTTCCACCAGAACTCCGTCGATACGACACAGTCCGGATTCGGGCCAGGTAAAAGTTTGGGGGATCTGAGTGAGCATTTCTTTAGTCACTGGCTCAAAATCAACCCCCAGCGAAGATTCCTTTATGCCGACCATTCCCACATCCGTGATAAAGGCTGTCCCTTGCGGCAAGATTCTCTCATCAGCCGTTGGTACATGGGTATGGGTGCCGACTACCGCCGCTACCCGGCCATCCAGGTAATGGCCGATTATCTGGGTTTCGCTGGTTGCTTCCATATGCGCATCAACAATTATGCCGGCCAACTTCTCCCCTGCTGTTTGCTCAAGAATTCGATCTATTACTGTTAATGGCGACAAGCAATTTTCTTTGAAAAACACCTGCCCGAGAACATTTATGACCAAAAGTTTCTTTCCGGTAGCTGCTTCGACGATACGAAAACCATCTCCTGGCACACCCTCGGGATAATTGGCCGGTCTGATAATCGGGTAGCTTTTGTCCTGAAGTAATTCCTCAGCCTCGTCAGTTTTGAATATATGGTTACCGCTGGTCAGAAAATCTATCCCCGCTTCCAAAACCTGGGTGGCGGTTTTTTTGCTGGCACCAATACCGTGAGCCAGATTTTCACCGTTGGCAATGACAAAATCCGGCGCGTACTTCTCGCGCAGCTGCGGTAATATCTTCCCCACGGCCCGCCGCCCGGCCTTACCGACAATGTCACCTAAAAACAAGATCTTCATAATTCTATTCTAGCGCTCTTTCGTTAGTGAGACAAACGAAAACCCCGCCGTTAGGCGGGGCTTGGTACTATCTGGCGAAATCTTCTGCTCTAGTTTCTCTAATTATCGTCACTTTGATTTCACCAGGATATTTAAGGTTTTCTTCAATCCGATCGGCTACTTCGTGAGCCAGTTTCTGAGCACCGTAGTCGTCAATCTCTTCCGGCATTACGAAGATACGGATCTCACGTCCGGCCTGGACTGCGTAAGCCCGCTCAACCCCCTCGAAGCCGAGAGCAACATTTTCAAGGTCTTCCAGGCGCTTGATATACTCTTCGTAAGTATCACGGCGCGCTCCTGGACGAGAAGCCGAAATGGCATCCGCCACCTTGACTATTACAGCCTCAACAGAATTACAAGGGACATCTTCATGGTGAGCTTCCACAGCGTGGACAATCTTTTCATCAAACCCGAATTTATTGAGAATGTTTTTGCCAATTTCGATGTGAGTACCCTGAACTTCATGATCAACTGCTTTACCGATGTCATGGAAAAGCCCGGCTGTTTTGGCAACGGTCACATCGGCGCCCAGTTCTTCCGCCAAAATACGGGAAATGTGAGCAACTTCCAGAGAGTGCTTAAGGACATTCTGGCCGTAACTGGTACGGAATTTGAGGCGACCTAACAAGCTGACCAGCTTCGGGTCCACCCCGGCTACACCTACGTCATAGAGTACGGCTTCGCCGGCCTCTTTAACGTTCTTGGCAATTGACTGCTTGGCTTCCTTGACTGCTTCCTCAATCCGCGACGGATGAATGCGCCCGTCGGCCATCAGTTTTTCCAACGCCATTTTGGCTACCTGCCGCCGAATCGGATTGAAGCCGGAAATGACAATTGCTTCCGGAGTGTCATCTACAACAATCTCAACACCGGTCATTGTTTCTAGAGCTTTAATATTGCGACCCTCGCGACCGATAATGCGACCCTTCATTTCATCACTAGGCAGTGACACTGTCGTTGCCGTTGATTCTGAAGTGTGTGAGGTGGCAATTTTCTGGATCGCGACATTAAGAATCTCGCGGGCTTTGTCTTCGTAAGCTTCTTCACCTTCTGTTTCCAACTGTTTGATGCGCTTGAGAAGACGATCCTTCATGTCTTTCTCCGTCAATTCCAACATCACCTCGCGCGCCTTCTCTTTGGTAAGACCGGCAACTTTTTCTAGCTTGGCCAGTTGCTGACGACGAATTTCATCCAGTTCTTTTCTGATTTCTTTGATTTTTTGCGAACGCGCGCTGATTTCTTCCTGCTTTTTATCCAGGTCGTCATACTTGCGATCGATATTTTCTTCGCGGCGCTCAACCCGACGCTCCATTTCCACCAACTGCTCGCGCCGTTCTTTCTCTTCTACTTTCGCCTCCTCAATTAGTTTCAGTGATTTTTCGTTAGCCTCTAGTAAGGCTTGTTTCTGTTTGGTTTTGGCTTCGTCGATAATTTTCTGGGCTTTGGCTTCGGCAGAATCAACACTTTTCTTACCCATGCTCTGTCGAACCACGTAGCCGATACCTATACCAACCCCGACCCCGACAACCGCCAAAATGATAGTTACAATTGTAGTCATAAATTTACAAAAACCCGGTGTCGCTGGATACCGAGTTTGGGCTCTTCCTATTCACAAAAAACCAGACGCGTTTGCGCTATTTTACCAAAACAACAGGAAAATCTATCTGGTTAATCATTTTTTTCGGGGAAGATCAGGAAAAATCTGTAAAAACTACCTTTATCTAGAAATGACCTTCCAAAGTGAAGTAAATGCGAATAGTGAGCTCAGACCCGATTCCGAAATCTGTATATCCAGCTGACCGAAATTAATCATCTAATGAGCATTAAATATGATAGCGTAGTCAAAAGGTGAAGTCAAGTCATATTAAGCGAAAACCCGCCAAACGGTGTCGGCGGGTTACCTGCTACCATCTTCTCTCCTGCTCAAAGAAAACTTTGAGCGAATCGAAAGCAGCTTGGGATTTTGCTCCCAACGGAGTGGAAGCGGGCAGCCTTCCGGCTTCATCTGGATCAGAAATTCCCAGTTCCTTCATCAGGGCTTCGCCGACCGCCCGGAACCTGAGCTGAACCTCCTTGGCGAACTCCTCGGTACACCCGCAAAGTGATACTGTGCCACGAACCTCATGCCAATATCGCTTGAAAGTGCCCAGCGTCTCCATTTTCACTCCTTCCTTTCTCACTAACCTAACTAACACTTATCACAAAAAGCTTCTTTTGTCAATAAAAGAAAAACCATCCCGCCAGGCGGAATGGTCAAATCTACTCGGAATTCAGGTTGCGCTCGATAAAGAAATGGGCCAAGAGGGATAAACCGGTGACAGGCAACATCCCCAAACCAATTGCAATCGGAGCCAGTATATAAAACTCCCACTCTCGCAACGGCCCGTCTGGTGCCACCAGATACAGTACTATCCCCGTACATATCAATATCAAGCTGCCAACAAGAAGCCACAAATGCAAACGCTTAGTATGTAACGTCATCTCCTACGCCCTCCCGATATATATTACTTGAAAACCTTATCAACAATCCCGTACTTTCTTGCTTCCTCCGCATCCATATGGTAGTCGCGGTCTGTATCCTCAGCAATTGTCTTGAGCGGTTTGCTCTGCCTAATTCCGAAATCTGTATATCCAGCTGACCGAAATTAATCATCTAATGAGCATTAAATATGATAGCGTAGTCAAAAGGTGAAGTCAAGTCATATTAAGCGAAAACCCGCCAAACGGTGTCGGCGGGTTACCTGCTACCATCTTCTCTCCTGCTCAAAGAAAACTTTGAGCGAATCGAAAGCAGCTTGGGATTTTGCTCCCAACGGAGTGGAAGCGGGCAGCCTTCCGGCTTCATCTGGATCAGAAATTCCCAGTTCCTTCATCAGGGCTTCGCCGACCGCCCGGAACCTGAGCTGAACCTCCTTGGCGAACTCCTCGGTACACCCGCAAAGTGATACTGTGCCACGAACCTCATGCCAATATCGCTTGAAAGTGCCCAGCGTCTCCATTTTCACTCCTTCCTTTCTCACTAACCTAACTAACACTTATCACAAAAAGCTTCTTTTGTCAATAAAAGAAAAACCATCCCGCCAGGCGGAATGGTCAAATCTACTCGGAATTCAGGTTGCGCTCGATAAAGAAATGGGCCAAGAGGGATAAACCGGTGACAGGCAACATCCCCAAACCAATTGCAATCGGAGCCAGTATATAAAACTCCCACTCTCGCAACGGCCCGTCTGGTGCCACCAGATACAGTACTATCCCCGTACATATCAATATCAAGCTGCCAACAAGAAGCCACAAATGCAAACGCTTAGTATGTAACGTCATCTCCTACGCCCTCCCGATATATATTACTTGAAAACCTTATCAACAATCCCGTACTTTCTTGCTTCCTCCGCATCCATATGGTAGTCGCGGTCTGTATCCTCAGCAATTGTCTTGAGCGGTTTGCCGGTATGCTTAGCTAGCAACTTTTCCAAGCGCTGCTTGATTTTGATCATGTGCTTGGCCCGGATTTCCACGTCAATCGCCTGTCCTTCGGCACCGCCCATCACCTGGTGGATCATGATTTCGGAATTAGGCAGAGCAAACCGCTTGCCTTTAGAACCAGCTGCCAGCAAGAATGATCCCATACTTGCTGCCAACCCCACACAAATCGTAGAGATATCCGGCTTGATGTGCTGCATCGTATCGTAGACAGCCAGGCCAGCAGTCACCACCCCGCCCGGGCTGTTGATGTAGAAATGAATATCCTTAGTCTTATCCTCGCTTTCCAAAAAGAGCATCTGAGCGATAATGATATTGGCCACCTGGTCGTCAATCGGACCGCCCAAAAAGATTATCCGATCTTTCAGAAGACGCGAATAGATGTCATAAGCTCTTTCCCCGTGAGTGGATTTTTCGATAACGGTTGGGATGAGATTCATATTTTTCTTTGTCATTAATTTATTTCTATTTCTATTTTATTGGTATCAAGGCTGACGACTGTAACCCCCTCTGGAACACTAACGTTGCCAGCCAGAAGACCGATGTCATAAGAGCCTTTGCCTTTACCAGCTAGGTCAACAATAACACGCACATCGTTCTCGGTCAATGAGGAAACTTTGTCGGCGCCACCGGAAACTGTGACCGAAGCATTGCCGGGCGAGAAGTTGCCGAGCTGTAGCCCGTCACCCAAATTGCGAAATTCAAAGAGCCCTTTAACCTGCTTGCTAACCTCATTTCCACCCAACTCTATCTGTACTGACACGCTGTCTGATCCGTCTATTTCCACTTCCTCGGGAATAATCAATGTCGTTGCACGCTCAGTTGAATCCGAGAGGCCTTCCAGGGAAACAGATTCAGTCTCAATGTAATCAATTTCCGCCAGTTTATCACGTGATCCGCGCAAAACTACTGTACTAGGATCGGATGTCAGATTGGAGACAAAGTAACCTGCCTGCGGCTGGCCGGTTGTCTGCACTTTGACGCCGACCGTCTTCAAATCAGACTCCTGGGAAATCGGCACCATAATCTCGACTGTCTTCGGCTCTATATATATATTACGGATTATGTCACCGCTGTCATTCACCGCCCGTAGTTCAACCGAACGCTTGACCTCTGATTGCTCGCCGCTGACATCAACCTCGGCGATAACGCTGCGAATAGAACCAACTAAACTCTCCGCGCCGCCGACCAACACAGAGTCAATGCTAAGCTCCGGGTCACCGATACTGTAACCGGCTCCCGGCTCACCGACAATTTTGGGAACCACAGAAAAGGATTCCTCCGCCCGGTCATCGAGAGTTAAACGAACGGTAGTCGGATCCACCTTGAGCACTTGCACCGAAGGATCACTGGCCACAATTTTGACCGGCAGCTCATAAGTTCCCTTGCCCAAACCCTCGAGGTCAACATAGGCATCAAACATTTCGGCGCTGATATTTTGCTGGAGGCTAACTGAAGGACGAATGCTAATTTTAACGTGGTCAAGATCTTCAACCACCGCCAGATCTTCCTCTAAATTGATAGTGTTCAGGGGAACAGAGTCATCGATTTCTTTGATCTGAAAACCTTCATTAGCAACGTAAATCCAAAGTCCGAATGCCAAGAGAAGGCAAATCAGTTTTGCCTGCCAGTTATTAAAGATTAGGCCTTTCCAGTTCATATTAAGAAAGTAATTTCGTTAAGCTTTCCTGGAGTTTTTCCGGATCTTTTTGTTTATATAGTTTACCGCCGACTGCGATGGAAACCTCGCCTCTCTCTTCCGAAACAATGATTGCGACGGCATCAGTTTCTTCGGTAATGCCTAAGGCAGCCTTATGCCTGGTTCCCAGCTGAAAAGCTGTTTCCTTTTCCGTTAGAGGTAGTACTACCCCAGCCGCCGCTACTTGGTTGCCAGTTATAACCACCGCCCCATCGTGCAATGGAGAGCGCGGAAAAAGGAGATTCAAGAGAAGGGGTTTGCTGAGCTCGGCATTCAGAACCGTGCCCTTTTCAATGTGATCCGCCAAGCCGGTGGTCCGGCGTACAACTATCAGGCATCCGATCTTGTTCTTGACCAGAACCTCAATTGAATCGACAACGATATTTATGACCCTGGTTACCTCACGCCGGGTCATTTTTTTGATGCGCCGGCGGGTGCGCGGCCGGCCCAGACGCTCCAGGGCCCGGCGCAGTTCTGGCTGGAAGACAACCGGGATGGCGACAACAATGAATGTGACAAAGTATTTCAGTAGCCAGGTCAAGGCAATCAAATTGAGCAGACGTCCGATTATAAAAATCGCGCTGACTAAGACAATGCCGATAGCAATCCGGATTGCCTTGGTGTCGCGAATCAGGCGATAGATACCGTAAAAAAGCAGCGCTACAATCAGAACATCCAAAATCGCCAACGGATACTGCCGCGGATCAAAGACTGTGAAGTATGTTCCAATTGTTTCCCAGAACATAGAAAATTAAAGATGGAAAATGGAAGACAGAAGATGGGAAAATTTTCCACTTTCTATCTTCTATTTTCTAGTAATAATCCACCGCCCGTCTTTCTCCTGCAGCTTGCCCTTGAGACGGAAGCCGGATGCTAATTTATGCCCGCCGCCGCCGAAAAGTTCGGCGATTTTGGAAACATCAACTGCTTTGAATTCCTCGGAGCGCAGCGAACCTTTGACGACATTATCGCCGTCCTCGGAGAGTAGCAGTGAAAAGCGAGACCCGGAGACACTATTAATAAGGTCCACAACTCCTTCCAAGTCTCGGGGCGTGCCGCCAAGTTCAGCGAAATCAGCCTGATGCACAATCGAATAGGCCATGTGCGTATCTTTGTCTACCTGCATTCGGTCCAGCACTCGCCCCCAAAGTTTGAGTGCCGTAATTGGTTTCACCCGGAAGAGATCTTTAGCGATAAGAGGCATACGTGCACCCCGCCGCATTAGCTCGGAAGATATTTCTAGAACCTTGGCCGAAGTGGCGGCGACTTGAAAACTTTGAGTGTCGCAGACAATCCCCGCTAGCAACATGTCCGCGATTGGTTTATCAATTTTAGCTTTCATCGTTTGCAGAAGTTCATAAACAATTTCTGCTGTCGATGACCGCTGGGGATCAACATGATTAATATCACCGAAGGGTTTTGGCTGGGGATGGTGATCGATATTGATAATGTCACCGGTAGCTTTGGCAATCTCATTCTCAACGCCGGTCCGCTTAATCTCACCGCAATCCAAAGCTACAAAAACATCAGCTTCCTGCCAGTTTACTTTTTGATTGATTAGATCGGTATCTTTTAAAAAAGGAAGCTCCGCCGGAACTGCCTCTGGTGCAAACCGGAGAACCTCTTTACCGCCGGCTTCTAGTACTCGGGCTAGAGAAAGCAGTGAGCCCAGGCCGTCGACATCGGGATCAACGTGCGTAAGCAAAACCGGACGGTTGTACTGTTGCAGAACTCCCGCCAATTCTGCCAGTTCAACTTTGGCTGTCTTTCGCATCCTCAGAATTTATCTTTGAGACCAGCTCCTGTACCCGGGCAACATTATCGCTGGTTGTATCTATTTTGAAAAGGAGACGAGGTACAAATTTCATCGTCAGGCGCTTGTTAAGAGCTCTTTGCACCTCTTTGATATTGTTATTTATTGCTTCGAGAACTTCTTCCCTTTTTTCTGGCGGAACTACCCCCAGCCAGACCGTCGCGTTTTTGAGATCAGGTGATACTTTTACCCTGAGAATGTTGGGAAAAGATCCCGGCGGAAACTCCACTTCCCGCATAAGAACCGGGCTCAGCTCCCGGATAACCACATCTTCAACTTGTTTGATTCGCCGGCTCACTCTGTTTGCTCAATTTTTCTCTTCACAGTTTCCACCCTGATGATTTCAACCGAGTCGCCTTCTTCAACTTCCTGAATATCATTCACTCGGAGGCCGGCTTCTTTGCCTTTGGCCACCGAGTCGACATTTTTCTTTTCACACTGGAGCTCGCGCAGCTTGCCGCGGGAAATTTCTTTACCATCACGCATCAGCCGCACGAACACATCACCGTCTTTTTCAACTTTGCCGTAAATAACCTTACCACCGAATATCATTTCCTTCTTGCCGTGCTTGAAGACAGCCAGAACCTTAACGGTAGCAATTTTATTCTCAACCTTTTCGGGCTCAATCAATCCCTCCAAGGCTCCCTTGATATCATCAATGAGTTCGTAGATAACATTGTAAATTTGTACCTGCACCCCTTCGTTCTTGGCTGTTTCCGCGGCACCGGGTTCAACTTTGACATTGAAACCGACCACTAACCCCTGCGAAGCCTTGGCCATGGTAACATCAGATTCGGAAATGTCGCCTACCCCCTTATGCAAAATATCAACCGAAACCTCTTTTGATCTTAGCTTATCCAAAGAAGAAGCAATCGCCTCTAGGGTCCCGCCGACATCGGCCTTGATTATTACTCCCAGCTTCTTCAGCTTACCCTTGGCAATCGCATCCGCCATTTCCACCAGGCCGAATCGGCCCAGCCCCCGTTGGCTGCGTAGTTTTTCCAGGCTCAGACGACGCTCAGCTTGTAGACGCGCTTCCTTGGGAGAGTCATGGATTTCCAGAATATCGCCCGTGCGGGGAACATCCTTGAGACCGATTAACCTGACCGGGGTCGACGGGCCGGCTTCGGCAATATTGGTACCCTTGTAATCACGCATCGCCCTGACCTTGCCATAGGTAGTGCCGATTGAAAAATCATCGCCGACATGAAGCATACCTGTCTGGATCAAAATGGTAGCCATCGCCCCGCCCTTTTCAGTTTTGTCAGCTTCAATAACAGTGCCGACAGCATCGCGACGAGGGTTTCCCTTAAGCTCCTGCATTTCGGCCGTCAGCAGGATCATATCCAAAAGATCGTCAATATTAGTTTTCTTTTTAGCGGATACCTCCACACACACTGTCTGCCCGCCCCATTCTTCCGTCAGGACATCATGCTCGGAGAGCTCTTTCTTCACTCGGCCAGGATCTGCCTCCGGTTTGTCGATTTTATTGACAGCCACTACAATCGGCACCCCGGCGGCTTTGGCGTGGTCAATTGCTTCCACCGTCTGTGGCTTTACACCGTCGTCTGCGGCCACAACTAGCACCGCAATATCCGTTACGTTGGCACCGCGCGCCCGCATGGCTGTAAAGGCAGCGTGCCCGGGTGTATCCAAAAATGTTATCGGCTGTCCTTTCTTCTCCACCTGGTAAGCACCAATATGCTGCGTAATGCCACCAGCCTCGCCCGCGACAACATTGGTTTCCCGAATTGCGTCCAGCAGTTTCGTCTTGCCGTGGTCAACGTGACCCATGACGGTAACAATTGGCGCTCGTGGCTTCAAGGAAGCTTTGTCATGTTCTTCCAAAAGTTTACTCAAGCGAAGTTTCTTTTCTTCTTCTTCCGTCAAAGTCTTGGTCTCCTCACCACCCTCGTCAACGACCTCAAAGCCCATGTCCTCAGCGATAATGGTGGCCGTTTCCAGATCAATCTCTTCGTTAATAGTCGCCATGATGCCATTCTCCATCAGTACCCGCACCACTTCAGTCACCGGCAATTTTAAAGCAGCCGCGAAATCCTTCACGGTCATAGCTTCTTTCAGAGCCACCTGCTTTTTTTCTTCAGTTTCTTCTGCACTCATAAATTATTCTTCCCGGCTATCGAGATGGCGGCGTAAAAATATGAAAAAGATTACCAATGCTAGCAGCACCCACAGTATCCCGGCGATTACTTTGAGCAAAAACCACCAATCCCAGCCGCTTTGCCAGAAAATTAGAACGCCGATGCCGATAAAGATGGACCAGCGCAACCAGGCCGGAACAACATCACTATCAAAGAATGCCCCCAGCCATTGTCCGATTCCAGTTAACAGTTTTTTAGATCCGTCAGCCATTGTTTTGTAACTAGCTATCTTGGCACAAAAATTAGTTATAATCAAGCTTATTTTACAACAAAAAGCGTTTTTGGACAAATAAAAAGCCCTGAGTATACTAGTAACTTCCATAATCACTCTAAATTCGTCAATTTTTGTGAAGAAATGGCTCTTTTACTTACATATTGCTAAAACAAGGCTTTTTCTACCTCCCCCTACCTTGACAAATTTTATGTTTTGTGATAATATTTCAGGTTACACTATCTGCACGTTTGCATCTTTTGCCTATTGACACAAGGAGGTGTCTAGTTATGGAGAGCGTGCTGATGAGCCGCGTAATGTACAGCGTCGGCCACATATCGTTGGTCGAGGCCGCGCAGCGAGTACGAGGCTGCGTGAACATGCTCGAGGGGCGAGAGCCGGAGAGCAAGCGCTACTTCGAACCCATCAAGGTAACGAAAGTAGATGACGACTACTGGGAAGCGGTCGCCGTAGCGCAGCTCCCCGAGGCAGATCTCTCTCCAGAGCTGAATCCGTTCAAGGAGTTCCTCCTGAACTCCTCACCCGAGCCGCTCACGCCGCGGTTCGACGAGGATCACCCCAGCATCGGCATCAACCCGGTCCCCACCGACATACCTCTGACCGTAACCACCGAGCGCCTCGCAGATGCGCTGGTGAAAATCCACACCTGGATTCCAGACGGGACCAAGTGGGAGCCAGAGGGAACCAAGGCACGCCTGTTGCGAATCCGCGCTCGGTCCACATACGGATCCTGGGCCAGAGCCGCCGTTCAGGCATTCCTGCCGGTGGACCGATTCCTCAAAGAGGACGGTGGTCTCTTCGCACGCATCCGGATCGTCCTCTGGGAACGCGAGTAAGGCGTAGTCTGGAAGGCTGAGGAAACTTGGCTAGCCAGCAGACATCTAGAGGGAGTTGCCACACAATGCAACTCCCTCTTAAAATTGAGTGATTTTTGCAAACAAAAAACTCCCTTCTTTTGGCTCAATAAATTTGTCTAAGTCTTGGCTCGCTTCCCTACAATAACCCGCAAAGTCTCCGGAATTACCTGCATGTCAACTGGCAGATGATCGTACAAAACGCCGTCTGTCGCGACTTTTACCGTCCGCGGTCCTTCCACCCGGACATGGCTGGCGTGGAATACACTGGCATTGGGCAATTTATCGTATTTCCGCTGAGCAATCAGGCGAGATTTGTTCATCAGCTCTTCAGAATACGGAACCATACAAATGGCAAAGCGGCGCCCGGCTCCGGTTAATATCTCGGCCATGCGAGAATCTTCGGCAATGTTTATGATGGAGAGATTAAAAAGATTAGAGCTTATGCGATAATCAGTATCCATCCAGACCTTGACCGGCTGCGGCTTAAACTTCTTAGTGCGCCGCGCCGCTACAAATGGGCTGATATTTTCCTGAACTACATCTTTCCTAGTTTTATGCTCGGCCTCAAAG
>CAZLGC010000033.1:0-13077 GCA_964559275.1 uncultured Candidatus Saccharibacteria bacterium | reverse complement strand
ATACTGACCCGCCCGGCGGACCAGTGGACATAAACGTTTGTCGCATAAACGATCAGCAAGCGACTTTCAAACATTAACATCAGATTAAAACAGGGTCAAATGAGTTTTGCACAAGCAGTCAAGACCTTGCCAAAAGTGAAATAGCTGGTATACTCAACTCCGTATCAGATTTAATATTCAGTTATAACAATATGGCTAAAGTCTGCGCTATTTGCGGCAAAGGCCCCAAGGTTGTTACTACAACCAGCTTTTTGCGCTCACATGATAATCCGACCGGGAAGAAGAAACAGTATCCGAACTTGCAGAAAACTACCTACAAAGGTAAAAAGGTAAGAGCCTGTGTCGCCTGCATCAAGAAGATGCACAAAACCAGAGAAAAGTAATTAAATAGGCCCGCTGGGCCGCTGAAGTTTATCCCCGCAATATTGCAGGTGGGTGCCCGCAATGCCCCGCCGCAGCAGGACAAAATGTAAGGCTCCCGAGATAAAAAGATTGAAGAGGAAATACGACAGCGACCAGACCGGACCTTTTTCATTGTAACATAAATAGAATAGAATGGCTCACAAAATTGATAAGGAAAAATGCATCGCTTGCGGTGCCTGTGAAGGAACCTGCCCCTCCGGAGCAATTTCGGAAGATGAAGACGGTAAGTACGTCATCGACCCAAATAAGTGCACCGACTGTGGTGAGTGCGTAGATATCTGCGCTGCTGAGGCGATTTCGAAAGAATAAAGTTCAAACTCCAAAAACTCCAGGCTCAATTTTGAGCTTGGAGTTTTGAGTTGCCTGCCTGCGGCAGACAGGCTTTGATTTTGAGTTTTGTCCTTCGAGTTTGAACTTTCAGGCTATTTAGCCTGCTCTTCCCAATACTTCTCCCCTTCTTCTTCCATTTCATCCAAGCGATCATAATAATCCGGAATTTCATTTAGATGTGCCAAGGCAATCTTACCGGTGACCAAAGGATCGTCGTCGCTGACATTGGTGTTGGGATCAACTTTGCCATGCTCCAGCTCAACGTCCATTCCCCGCCGGAACTGCTCCACATCCCATTTACTCCAATCGATTCCCAGCTTCTCTCCTATCTCCTTGGCCTGCTCGGCCGTGAAATGCTTCTCGTCGTGATGTGACATTAGTTTTAATTTATACTGTTAATTATTTCCTTGAACTCGGCTGAATCCATTTCCGGCCCCGTTCCCGGTGGGGGCGGACCAGAACCAGGCCCTCCCCCGGTCAACATGAAGGTGGTATAGAAAATCTTCTCTGCCCCTTCGGATAATGCATTTCTAGTACTAGTTTTGGTGTTTTCGATATTAGCTTCCTTGGAGTTACCATAAAGAGCTTCTGCTTCGGTGACCCAGATTGACTGATCAGCGTTAAATCTACCCAACATTTCCTGATACGGTTTGACATTAAAATCCTGGGTTGCCTGATCGTTGGAGATACAGTGAACATTGCCTATATCAAAGGAACTGGTGCTCTGAGGAACTTCGGTGAACATGGTTTCATAGAACTGCAGAAATTCTGGATCACCGCCGGCGGCACCGGCAATCAGAACTTGTGCCTCTAAATCGGCATCTTTGACATCGTTGTAAGTGTGTTCTAGAAGATCGGCATAATCCCGCGGCGTCTGCTTATAGAAAGTCAGGCCAGGGCCGCTCAAATCCGGTTCATTCATCACTTCCCAATATTTTATTGGGTAGGCTAGGCCAGGCATGTCATTAATACCGTCTCCATCATAGCGCTCCACCAATGCAACCACGAAATCATGGTAAGCTTGCCAGTCATTCGGATTGCAACGATGCTGGGGCAAATAAGTTTCTCCGACCTCTTTGCCGGAACGAGGCAGAAATTCATCGTTGCCGGGAACAGCACAATTAGCAACATCGCTGCGGCCAGCCTGATCCCACTCAGCAAACGGCCAAATCGTAATGAGCAAATTAACTCCAGCGGCTTGTGAATCATTAACAATCTCGTCCATGATCTCAAAATCGTAATCGCCGCCCTCTTCATTCTGAACAATATCCCAAACAGCTCCGCCTAGATGAGGACGAGCCCAGCCGCCCCCAATATCGCGAATAAGTTCATACTCCTCATCTCCTCCCCCGCCGGTCAACCAACCGAACTGATTGGCGGGGTCAATTTGATTGGATGATCTTTCACTGACTTCAGTCTCGCTGAGATCAGCAGCATCCTGACCCTGGTCGCAACCAGCCCCAAGTATAACCAGGGCAGCTATCAGGAGCAGTGATAAAAAGAGTTTTCGCATGAAATTTAGTTAACTGATAACTACATATTAGCAAAAAGCTGACTTTTAACCAATTGACCTTTCTCACATTTAAGCTAAAATAACCATGAACTTAACTGAATTTTATGATTCCAATTATCGTAAACGGCAAATCTGGTAGCGGCAAATCTACCATTATTAAAAAACTACAGAGTAAACTGCAACGACCGATCATTGATTCCGGGCAAATTTTCCGCCAAGCTGTTTCTGAAGCCGGAATCACCAATAAGAAATTGGGTGATCAGGATAAACTCATGGAATACCGACGCCAACACCCTGAACTTGATAAAAAAATTGATGACCAAGTTCTGACTGAACTGCAATCAAAAAATGCCATCGCCCAGAGCCGAGTCCTCCCTTTTCTAGTGAAAGACAAGGGGGTGCAAGTTTTCACGGTTTTCCTGGAGACCAGCGATGAAGTCCGGGCGCAGCGCCTGGGCGGCCGCGATGACATCAGTGCCCGTGAAGCTATGCAGAAAAACGCCGAGCGGGACGAAAATGACCGCCAAATTTACAAAGAGATTTACGGCATTGATACTAATGACATTGGAGTTTACGACCTGATAGTCAACACAGACGACAAGAACCCGGAGGAAATCGCTGACATCATAGTCAAAAAATTGCCGCCAAAGTAAAACCGTCGAAAAAATTCGACGGTCGCGACGCGGATTCATTATCCGCGCAAAGCAACAACAGTTGTCAGGCGAACACCCTCGTTGATTATCATGGCGTCACAGGATTCAGTTCGCCAAAAGGTAACATTGGTGGGCGGAGACGTGGGGCTGCCAAGCTCCTCCGAGAGAATCTCTTCAATTCGGCTGCGCCGCTGGTCAGTGCCAACAGCCTCCATCCCGTCTTCATCAACCACTATCGTATCCGCCAATTTCTCGATTCTGAATTTCCGAGCCAACGCTTCTATATCAGACAATGTCATAAATCACCTCCTTCAAACTTTAATTAGATAAAAGCATTAATGGTAGAGCCTGTCAATTCAAACCGCCGACCGTAAGGTCAGCGGTATTTGGTTTCTTCATTCACGGTCGAATAATTCCGCCAGCAGAGGCGGAATTTCACTGGTTGTAAGCCTAAGTTCAGCTGACCAGCAAGGCATAACAGGTTCACCCGCAACACGCAGATCTATTCGCCAAGCACCAAATGCCCCCTGCCACAGATGCGCTTGGCCGGCCTGCAGCTGCCGATAAGTGAGCCCATCCGGCAGTTGCTCTTTCAGTTTGCCTATCTCGCTCTGCCTGACCGAATAGCGCACAGTCAGTACCGCTTCACGAAGACCAGGGTTCTTTGCTAACAAGAGAAAATCAAGCAATTGCAGGATATCGGACGAGAAAAAATCCTCCATAAAACCTCCTTTCATTATACGCATGATATTGTGGAGACTAACAAAACCCGTTTTGGTTGTCAAAACTAAAACGAGGTCGCCATGGCAACCTCGTTTTCTATTCTAGTTTCCTAATTTTTCCATAATTTTCTCTACTATCACCTCCGGAGGGATATCAGCTTCGTCGCACTGAACATCAACCAGCAATCCCTTATCGCGATAGAAGTCTATGATCGGTTTCGTCTCATTTTCATAAGTTTGTAGTCTGTCTTTGATAACCTCCGGAGTATCATCTTTACGCTGGATTAATTCGCCACCGCACTCATCACAAATCCCCTCTTTTTTGGGAGCCATTGTATTGATGTTGAACAAAGTGTCACAGTCGCCGCAGGTTCTCCGGCCACCTAACCGATATATTACTATTTCATCGGGCACAACCAGGTTTACAACCTTATCAAGGCCGGTAATTTCTTCCAGGGCTTCGGCCTGGACACGATTCCTGGGATAGCCATCAAGAATGAATCCCTTTTGGGCGTCCGGCTGATCCAGCCTTTTTTTGAGAAGCTCGGCAACGATATCGTCAGATACAAGCTCTCCGGATTCCATTGTATCCTTAATCTTTTTACCTATCTCCGTTTTTTTGGCAACCTCTTCGCGCAATAAATCGCCAGTACTGATTTGAGGAATACCCAGTTTGGGGCCGACCCGCTGGGCATATGTTCCTTTGCCGGAACCAGGAGGGCCGATGAAAGCAAGTTTCATAGTTTTAGAAATTTTTAATGATATCTTTAGCGATATTAACAGCAGCTTGAGGACGAGCCAGTTTCTTGATATTAGTTTCCAATTTGCGCCGCAAGTCTTTGTCCTGAAAAAACTGCTCCAGTTTGTAATCAAGCAAATCCGGAATATTGGCTGAGAGAGCCACTCCGTTTTCCAGAAGGTAATCGCGATTTTGCTCCTCTTGCCCCATCAGCGGATTGACAACTATCATCGGTAACCCCATCGCCATGCTTTCCGAAACGGTCAGGCCACCCGGCTTAGAGACCAGGACATCAGCCGTAGCGTAGTACTTCTCCAAATCTGGTACCCGGTCAATAACCCGCAGCGGACCAATTTTGTTGCCGAGCAATTTTCTGATTTTGGCCCGGGACCGAGATTTGCCGTTGATAATGAAACCCTGTAACGGCTTCGGGTACCTGGTCAGAGCTTTTATTAACTTGGGAATAACTACTGGCTCGATGTTATCGGTTATCATTAGTAACGACGGTTTCTTGGGTTCCAATTTCAGTTCTTTTTGCAGCTCGCGCCGATTGTAGCTGGCAGTGAATCTCTCTTCTATGGGGATACCCCATTCTTCGGTGATACCGGGATTGACCCCATAGGTCTCAATGTAAGCGGATACTTCTGGATTAGCTACGTAGTATCTATCGACACCCGGCTGAACCCAAAAACGATGCGCCCCGTGGTCCGTAACTACCGCCAGGTTGGCAAAATCTAATTTATCATTGAAACGATTCCAATAAGAAGTCAAGCTAAGCGGAAAGAAATGGGTATTGACTATTATATCCGGATTATATTTTTTGATCAGACGCTCCAGCTGCCACGAGTTCATCTCCTCCATGAAAAACCGCGGTTTGTTCAATATCTGCTGGTACTTCTTGAAATCTTCCGTCTCTTTATAAATAAATTTCCAAGCCACCGGCGCCCGGCGAATAGCAAACATATACCAATCCTTATAAATACCCTTCATCAAAGGATTGACATGTTTGAGAACATCAACTATTTCGTATTGCCAGTCAGGACGCTGATGCTTGAGAGCAGCCTCAAGAGCCTCTGCTGCCTGCACGTGACCGGAGCCGATAGAAACTGGCAGAAACAGAATTTTTTTAGAATCTTTGGATGTCATATTTAGGATATCGTAACACAATCAGTGAAAAAAGCTAGTCGGAAGCTTATTATCTCAAAGCGGACGAGTGACATCTCCGGATTCAAATAATGTAATGGTAGAAATATCAAGAAATTGAAACCTGTCAACAACTTGGCTGGATGGATGGTTGAACTTGTTGCCCTCGCCGGCGCAAAACACCACTTCCACCGGGTCCACAGCCGATATAAAAAGTTCACTTGATGAAGTTTTACTACCGTGATGTCCTGCTTTGAGAATTTCTGCCGAGACATAGACAGGATATCTCAACAGCTCTTCTTCGACAGGAATCTCGGCGTCGCCGGTCAGCAAAACAGATTTCTCCGGTGAGGAAACTTTGATAACTATGGATGTATTATTCAGATTCTCCTCACTTTGATCCAAAAACTGGTCGGGAATGAGAGGAAAAAGCACATCGAGGTAAATTTCACCCAGCCGAAAATCCCGGTCCTTGGAAGCCAACTGAACTGAACAGTTTTCCGCTGCTAACATTTCTAGAAAGACCTCAAAATCCTCAGCCTCTTCCTCGGCCCCGCTCCAAACAAACTGTTTCACCTGGAAACGGTCGAAAACATCAATCAGTCCAGCATAATGATCGGAGTGAGCGTGCGAGAGGATAACCATTTCAATCGCCCGGTCCCAGAAGGGCATATATTTTCCCAGCTTGGCAACCACCCCGGCATCAGGCCCACCATCCACCAGAATCTGCGTAGTCCCCCGCTGTATCAAGATAGCGTCCCCCTGGCCGATATCCAGAAATACAATTTCGGTCACGTGATCTCGTGCCTGATGGTTAGCAATCACCAATAGCGCCAAGGCTATACCCAAAAATAATATTGTGTAATAAATCAATCGCAAAATATTAAATTTGAAATTAAAAAGAAACCCAAAGTTTAAAAATTAATTTTTCGACTTCTTTTGAGTTTTAAATTTTGGGTTCAGATTTTGTCTTTCATTAAGAAAGAATAAGAGAAACCCAATCCCCCCGTACATCACTACCAACCAACCCCAACCAATCTTAGCTACATCAAAGTATGCTCCCGGTACCTTGGCACCCCAGGCGACCACTTCGGTACCGTAGCGAAAAGACAGCCAGGTCGGCAGAGCCAACAAATGACCTAGTTTGCTGCTAATCATGCCTCCCGTCGAAGTTAGAAAAGCTAATCCCATATCAAGCGGGATCGAAGGCAGCAGCACAAAATTGACCAGCGGCGAAATCACAGCCAAGCGACCGAAGTGGTAGATCGAAAGCGGCAGCGTCGTCACCATCGCCGATATTGTTATCACAACTGAATCGCGAAACGCCAATACGTTAGGCAACCAGCCAAAAGCCTTTTCCAACCAGGGTGAAACGTAAGCAATCCCGATCACCGCCAGAAATGACAACTGGAAACCGACGTCATAGCGCAATAGCATCGGATTGAATACTAGCATCACAGCCGCCACTAAGACCAAACTATTCCTCAAGCTGGCAGTGCGCCCTGCCTGGATCGACAGTAGCACCAGAGTTCCCATCACTGCCGCTCGTACCACGGAGGCACTACCCCCGGTAAGGACGGCGTAGAAGCCGATAGCCGTAACCGCCACTACAAATGACAGACGCCTCCCCAGCGGTCGCGCCAGCAACAATAGCAAAGTCGATATAATTGTTACGTGATAACCGGAGATAGCGACCACGTGCATTGTCCCGGTCTTTTTGAAATTCTCCAAGACTTCTTCGGACATAGCCCGCCTCTCTCCCAGTAGCAAACGTTGGGCAAAACCAGCTTCGGGTTCCGGCAAGAATGACTGTAAAGAGTGCTTAAAGTAATCCTTCAGTTTCCAGACAAACAGGTTCTTTCCGTCCGCCAACTTTTCGACTGTTGCAAAATACATTACCGAATGTATCTGATATCGGGCTAAATAGTCTTTGTAGGAAAAATCGGGGAACTCGGCTGGTGTTTGTAGTTTGCCGGTAATCTTTAACTCGTCGCCATATTCATAGCGAGGGTATCTAGGTACAGAAACCAAGACTAAACCGCTAGCCAGGTTACCGTCCACTTCCCGGACTTCAAATTCCAGCTTGGTGTTGCTGCTGCGTCGCTCCGGCGGAGCCGAAACTTGGCCGATAATTGTAACTTCTTCGCTATCATTGAACTGACTAACATGATCAGGGGTAAGCTGTTGCCGCGAAGTAAACACAAAGACCCCTAACGCACAAAATATTAGGCAGCTACCAATCACCAGCAGTTTACGGCTATCCCAAAAAACTACCAGGATAGTAATCCCGACAGCTAAGACCAGCAGACTTAACCAACTTGGCACTACTACCCAGGAAGCCAGTCCAACCCCACAAATAAATGAAGTAGCTGACCAAAACAAGATATTTGCCCGCGACATAAAAAACCCCCTTAGAGAGGGTTGCTTTTTATATTTCTTCAAGCTAGTATTAGCTGAAATGTCAACAGGAGGGACATAATGACAGTACGTAGGAAGAAGTTAATCCTTCCTCGCTCAGCGATTCACGCCGGCACTGGTTTCTTGAATGCCGGCCTGTACTTTTCCATCGACCAGGCCTGCGGGCACGCTTCACTGACCAGCTTGCTAGTAGCGTTACTGGTTCTGATCGGTGGAGCCTCTTTCGTAACTTGGGCTGATATCATGAAACTCTATATCGGGCCCAAGCTGGAGGATTGGTATCCACGAACCGGCGGACTCCTTTGGCTCCGCCAGGGTCTATGGCACAGTTTCAACATCCAGAGACGCTGGCAACTGGCTGCCTACAAAGTACTGGAGCGAGAGCACGAGAAAGAAGGTTTCCTTGCTGCTACCCACTACGGTTGGGGGCTCGTGATATCATTCCTGCTGTTATGGCTTTTTGCCCCCGCACAGTACCACCTCTTTCTCTACCTCACGGTTTCCCTGATTGTGGCCGGTGCTGATCCAGCTGCGGCCTATGGTGGGTATTACTCTGCCGGCACTCAGTGGGAAAAACCCTTGCCGATAGTCAATAATCCCCACAAATCGATCGGCGGATCCATGTGGTGCTTCACCGTGGCAGCCGCCATCAGTTACGGTATGTTTCTGCTTACCCCGCTCAATGAAATGATCGCCCGGCCGCTCCCCTCCGCCTTGCTGGTCGGTGCCTTCTCAGCCCTGGGAGAAGCTCTAGGTAGCGATCAGCCATACTGGGCCTGGCCGCGCATCAGAGACGATGACAACCTCGTAATCGTGCTCTTTGCCACTTTCATCCTGCTGGTAATCCCCTACCGCTGAGCCCTAGCCTCTGTCCTCGGACAGGGGCTTTTCTATTGGAACAACCACCTGCTTTATTCTACTTTTAGTCCGCGACGTATCCTGACTGTGCTGGGCCGGACACCGAAATAATCAGCCAGCATTTTAGTCACCGCCTTGTTAGCCTTCCCTTTCTCCGGACTAGCACTGACATAAACTTTGAATATTTCACCAGTTTTAACTACCCGGGGGTTGGTAGCATTAGTTACGACCTTAATTTGAATCAACATATTTTTGGAAAGCAAAGCCCTCCAAGAGGAGGGCTTGCTAGAAAGTGTGCACCTTTCAGTCTATTGAAATTAGCGGCACAGTTTACACTGTTTGTAACCGCGACGAGCCTTGCCTTTTCTCGGCAATTTGACCCGGTTGCTACGCTTGATCCGCTTGATCAAACCACAACCATCGTTGTGCACCACTTTGTTGAGTTTGTTTCCTACTGGCATAGGTTTGCCTTTATTTAGGTAACAATTTATCTACTTACTATGATAACACTACCTACCTAGGGTAGTCAAAGGATTAACGAATGTCGCACTTTTCAACGTATCTGGATGCTATCTTGGCCAAGTCTTTCATCTCCTCGTCAGTGTAACTGCGTTCATTTAGAAATGACTTGTCGAGAGTGTTACGGGCCACGAAATTTTGCAGGTAATACCTCTTAGCTCCCTTAATAAGTTTACCCATCTTTTCGATCTCAAATTTATCATGGAAACGTGGCAGCACCGTAGAGCGAAATTCATAATCAACATCACCCTCAATAATTATATCTATGCTTTTTTTAATTTTACCGGTATCCACTTCAACCCCGCTCACCCGATCATACTGATCCAATGAGCTTTTGATATCAAGAGCTACGTAATCAAGAAGTTTTTTATCATGAAGCTCTTGAAGCATACGCGGATTAGTCCCATTTGTGTCCAGTTTGACATCATAACCAAGCTCTTTCAGTTCAGAAATCAGCTTCGGAAGATCTCTATAGATCAATGGTTCTCCACCAGTAATACAAACCCCTTCCAGATATTTACGTCGCTTTTTGAGAAATGCCAGAATTTCTTTGGGAGCAATCCGCTCCAGCCATTTTTCATTCAGAACCAGATTTCGATTATGGCAAAAAGGGCAGCGAAAATTACAGCCAGCCAAGAAAAGCGTGGAAGCAATTTTTCCGGGATAATCTATAAAAGTCGTTTTTTGAACTCCACTTATAATCATTTGAGGGAGATGGAAAAAGTAAACTCTCTAAACAAAGCAGGCTCTGGTACCACCTTGATATACCAAACTTGGCGGCACCTCAGCCTGCTTTATTTCAGACTTATTCGTCGCAGCCGCAGATATGAGTCGAGGTGCTGCCAATACTATAAGCTTTACGTTTTTTGAACTCGGCGCTCTTGCCAAGATTCCAGTTCTGAACCGGATTGTGATAGCCGACTACGCGGCTATAGACTAGGGTTTTTTTTCCACATTTGGACATTTTTTTGTTTTGGGCACCTGAACTTTTAAACCCAGGTGCTCTCTATACATTATGAAAAGTTATTTATCTTCTTTTCTGCTAACACTGCAGGTGCACTCATAATGCTCGCCCGGGATATACCCATGTTCAGGGCAAATACTGAATGTCGGCGTAACCGTGAAGTAAGGCAGGCGAAAATTATAGGCGATTGTTTTGACAAGTTTTTTACAAGTTTCAGGATCTTTGATTCTCTCACCCAGGAAGCCGTGAAAAACTGTCCCCCCGGTGTACTTTGCTTGCAAGTCATCCTGTAACTCCAGGGCTTCAAAAATGTCATCTGTGTAATCAACCGGCAGGTGGGTGGAATTGGTATAGAAAGGATCACCGCTCCCCTGGGAAATGATATCAGGATACTTATCCTTGTCTTTTTTGGCGAGGCGGTACGAGGTTCCTTCCGCCGGGGTTGCCTCCAGATTATAGATGTTACCGGTATCTTTTTGGTACTTTCCCAGTTTCTCACGCATGAAATCCAGCACTTTGATGGCAAACCGCTTGCCTTCCTCACTGGCAATACTGGTTGTCTCGTCAAAGAAATTCATCAAGCACTCATTCATTCCCACTAAGCCAATGGTAGCAAAGTGATGACCGAGGTCTCCCAGATAACGCTTCGAGTACGGCAGCAAGCCGTTGTCCATGTTGCGCTGTACCATTTCCCGCTTGATTTCCAAAGATTTCTGAGCTAAATCCATCAGGCGCTCGAGCTTTTCAAAGAACTCACCCTCGTCTTTGGCTTCATAGCCGATACGCGGCAAGTTTATGGTAACCACGCCCAGCGAGCCGGTTTTTTCACCGGAGCCGAACAAACCGCCGGTCTTGGAGCGCAGCTGGCGCATATCCATCTGCAGACGACAGCACATCGAACGAACATCAGAAGGCTTAAGGTCGCTGTTAATGAAATTCTGGAAGTAAGGCAGGCCGTACTTGGAAGCCATCTCAAACAATAACCGCGCGTTTTCCGAGTCCCAGTCAAAATCTTTGGTAATGTTGTAGGTCGGGATCGGGAAAGTGAAAATACGTCCTTTCATATCGCCCTCAAGCATCACCTCCAGGAAAGCCTTATTTATCATGTCCATTTCCTTCTGATAGTCACCGTAGGTGTCATCGAGAATCTTGCCGCCGACGATAACATTCTCGTCTTTCATATCAGCCGGTACCGTCCAGTCAAAAGTCAGATTAGTAAAAGGTGTCTGGCAACCCCAGCGCGACGGGGTGTTCATGCTGAAAACAAACTGCTGGATATTTTGTTTAATTCGTTTATAAGTACATTGGTCAGCACGGACAAATGGAGCCAGATAAGTATCAAAGGAACTAAACGCCTGAGCGCCGGCCCATTCATTTTGAAGAGTCCCCAGGAAATTAATCATCTGCCCGATCACAGTTTCGATATGCTTGGCCGGGGCGGATTCAACTTTAGAAGGAACTCCGTTAAAACCTTCCAGTAACAAGTCCTTCAGACTCCAGCCGGCACAATACCCGTTGATTCCCATGGATAAATCATGAACATGAAAATCCCCGCTCTTGTGCGCCTCAGAAACTTCCCGGGGATAAATATTTTCCAAAACGTAATTGGCGATAATAGACCCCGAGAGATGCAGCGACAAGCCGGAGAAAGAATAATTGACATTCGCATTTTCATTCACCCGCCAGTCTTCCCGTTTCAGATATTCATCCATCGTTTTGGTGGCATCCACCAAAATTGCCTTGGTATCGCGAATCTTGCGATGCTGCTCCCGATACAGGATATAGCTTTTGGCAGTATCAGCGTACCCGGCGTGAATCAGGACTCTTTCTACAGAATCCTGTACCTGCTCAACGGACGGAATATAACCCTTACCTTTGACCTTTTTGGATAGCTCATGCACAGCTTTCCAGGCCAAATTACGGGCCGTCTCCCGATCCTTACCACCGACTGACTGGGCGGCTTTAAAAATGGCTGTCTCCATACGATCAACATCAAAATCAACGATGCGACCATCGCGCTTTCTTACTTTTTCAAACGGAACGTCTTTGGTTTTGGCCATGAGGGTTGGGAGAAGATTGAAGCGGAAAGTTTAAGATATGTCTCCCTCGCTTTCAGCTTGAATCTTCGGATTTATTATATTGTTAAAACTTTTTTATTTCGTCAGCAAAGCTGGCGACGCTATCAAAGGAACGATAGACGGAGGCAAAGCGAATGTAACCAACCTCGTCCCAGGTATGCAGTTCCCGCAATACGATCTTGCCGATGTCTTCGGAACGGATTTTGCAATCATCGGCTGTGCGCACAATTTCGCGCTCGATATTATTTATTATTTGTTTGATATCGGAATCCGTGAACGGACGCTTCTTCAGAGCCAAGCGAATGCCTCGTTCGATCTTTTCAAGCTTGTAGGGTTCCAGGCGATTGTCGCGTTTGATCACGCGCAGATCCAGTAGCTCCAGCTCTTCATAAGTGCTAAATCTAGCTTTACACGAAAGACACTCGCGCCGTCGCCTGATAGCTTGGCCGTCGTCTGCTTCCCGCGAGTCGACAACTTTTGATTCACCTTGTTCGCATACTGGGCACTGCATGCACTTTCATTTTTAATAGCCAAAAAAATATCTAGCTAATCACCCTCTCTCATTTAGCAAGGAGCTATTTATCCACGGGACGTTCCTCTGGCTGTGTTTTTGTTTCTATATCTTGTGCTTCTATTGTAATTATAGCACAATTTATAGAAACAGCCAATAGTTTTGATGATTCTGTTTTTGCCTTAGGCTAAACAAATCCCCTGTTA
>CAZLGC010000032.1:0-13438 GCA_964559275.1 uncultured Candidatus Saccharibacteria bacterium | reverse complement strand
ACCGAAATGCCGACCAAATCGGCGTGTTTGATATACCGCCAGTCAATCGGAGCGATTTTTTCGATAAAAACACGGACCTTGTATCCGTGGTCGCGCAAAACAGTACCCAGAATAGGAACACCCAAACGGGGGATCTTGAACAATGAAAACACATTCCACCCGGATTCCTGGGGTTCAATTAGAACTATTTTTTTGATCGGTTTGCTTGCCATTTAGTAAAAATATAACACAACCTACAGTAATTTCAAGTAAGTTTGCTCTTGACGATTTCTTATGTTTCTAAAGCGGTTCGACTTCAAAACTGTCCGGTTGCACGGGAAAGTCAACCTCCTTTATCCGATCCAGGTTTTCCAGATTATTAGCCTGCAGTCTGGCCTGGGACAGAGTGTAGAGAACACTGTCAATATACAGGCTACGGGTTATGTCTTCATCACCCGAGAAATAATAGCCGCTTTTTTCGAATACTGACGGATCATCATAGTGCGTCACCCGACCACGCAGATCAAAACCGTTCTCCAGAGTGACATTGTAAACATAGGCACCCTGGTACACATAGTCGCCGTAAGTGTTGTCAGCCGAAGGCTCCCCCTCTATTTCCGCCAGGGTGATGGGCAGCACCATTAGATCTTTGTCTTTATCAAAAAGGAAAGCTTTGTGATCATAAAGTACGGGGGTGTCTGTTCCCCGGTCACCGATAACTTCTTTATACATCTCAATCGGGTTAGCCACATCAGTAACATCGAAAATCGCCAGTTTGACTCCCTGGTGCCAGGCAAAATCCAACTCTCGTTCTTCTTTGAGAGTTTCCTCAGCCTCAACCGTCTCCTTGCCAATGCCGATGATATGATTGTCATCGTAGGGATGGAGATAGTCGGAGTAGCCAGGAATCTTCAACTTTCCTAGCACATTTGGATTAGAGTGAACGGAAAGATCGACTACAAACAGCGGGTCTATCTTTTTGAAAGTGACCAAGTATCCCCGCTCCCCCATGAACCGAGCTGAGTAAATGCTTTCGCCCGGAGCCAAGTTTTCCAGAGCGCCGACTACTTTCATGTCCATATCGAGAACGTAGAGATTGTTCTGCGACAGAGTCTCTGTATTCCAGACTTCTCCCACCGTGGTAGCTATCCGGAAATGATCATCATATTCATCCATCGAAAACTGGTTGAGAATGTGCCCCGGTACCTCGCCGGCAGCTTTGTATTCAATCATACCATTATCAAGCGCAAACCTGGTAACAACGCTGGTTTCCTCTTCCGGTTCGTAATCCTCATACCAGTACAGGTAATCGGGCCAGCTGCTCTGGGCAACATAGAGATTTTCCGGGGAAGCGTAGACATTCTGGCCGCTACCGACAACTACCTCTTTGGCCACTTCTTCGTCGGAATCAGCCATGGAAATTGAAGCCACGGTCAAGAAGTTTTCCGCCTGTAGCGGTTCGATATAGGCGACATCCTCGCAGGCAACCATTGGCTCAAATCCTTCGTCATAACCAAGCTCCTGGCGCTCGCCTTCGCGATAGCCGGGCAGAATATCAGCGCAGGTATACTCTTCGAAGCTGGGATAAGTATTGATGACAAAATAAACATAGTCACCGATCTTGCGCGAAGTCACGTAGGTTCCCTCGAACTCTATCTGTCGCAGCAGCTCCGGATTACCACGATCCGAGACGTCATAAAGACGAACCGAGGCTGTATCCAGGTAATAAGGATAAGCATCGTAGCCGCCGCTGGGACGAGTTACCTCCGAGGTAAACTCATATGTTTCCGTACCAAAGACCAGCAACCTGTCGCCATCGATGAAAAGCTCGCTGGGATAAAAATTGTCGTACTCCGTTGTGGACAGAAGCTCAGCCTGCTCAGCCGGGTAGGCATTCACGATTTGCAATCCTTCCTGGGCCAGAGCGTAAACATACTTTCCGTCAGTCTTCACGATATCAGCCTCATCGACACCGGCTACCTGGATATTGGTTTCGGAGAATTCGCCGCCACCTCCCTGGTCACTGGCAGAGCCCAGCCCTTCAGCCGGAGCCGCTGTTTCCGTTTCGGCAACTCCAGTGGTGGTATCAGCGAATGATTTAGACAGTCTGTCTCGCTCCGCTTCCTGATCCTTAAAAGCCTGGACTAAGGCAGCCTCTGATTCAAACCGACCCAGCCCGGCTTCGCCGGTAGTGACAACCGAAACCCGGGGCTTGTCCTCAGCCAGCCACCAGATCAGCGCACTGGCACCCAGTACTAATACGATAATAACGATGATGATTGTGACCTCGCGTGAAAGTTTCATATTTTTGATATTTAATTCGATATCTTAAGTATATCACTAGCACTAACTCCGGCCAAGCGCGTTCCAGAATTGACACTTCTGGGAAAATATGATACTTTCGAGGGAAAACTATGAGAAGGAGGTTTACATGAAAAGTCAGAGAACGGGATTCATTCTAGTGGACAATCCACTGGCAATCATCCTATACATCTTCCTGATCGTGTCTGCCGTCGACAGCCTGTTCCCGTCAAACCGGGTCTTGGCCCAAGACAGACCGCGCTACTCCAACAAAATGGACGATGCCACCTGGGCACAGGTGAAAGCAGAAATGCGCAGACAACAGAAAGCACACCGGATGACGGAGCCAAAAGACTACCGGGAGTCAGAAGCAACAGCGGTCCGCTCCGATTCTCCTCCCCGGCTGTCAGAACAAGCTCCTGATTACAGCAGCGACTGGGATGCGAACGCTTGGAGGCGGGTGCAAAACGAACTCAGAGCCCAGCAAGCTCGCCATCGACCACTGCCCCCACCCCCCAAGAATGCCCCTGCTGAAATTATCTGGGGATTCGAGGTCAGAGACCGATACGACGATCTCCGTTTCGTCTTCAGGTCATACGACAACAATTTGACCTGGTGGGCGCTGGACGTCAACGAGTTTAAGGAATGCCGCGCCGTCATCCTGGGCCCGGCCGAGGATGTCTGTGAACATTTCACTGAGCTCTACTACGCCCACTACTCCCCCGAGATGACCATCGCCGACTTCGCTGACCTGGTAGCTGCCGACGATTTCTGACTTACAACGTAACCGCCGATCGGGTCTCCGACCGGCGGTTTTTCTATACAAAAAGAGCCCCCTAACGGGAGCTCTTGAACGAGTCTCAAAAAATGATTATCCAATCATCGTTGCCAAATTTTCTCCGGCAATAAATAGGAAGTAGACAGCCAAAGCAGCGGCGGCAACTCCACACGCTATAAGAATTGTCAGAATAAGCTTGTCCATATTTTTAGATCGTTTAATTCAATTGATTTTAACAAATTGAGGCTCTTTATTCAAGTCTTCTAGAAGAATCCTCCCGCCGGCACGACGCCGCCGCGGAAAGTAGTCGCGTAGGCAAAGAAGTTCAAAAGCAACTCACCATCATACTCAAACCCCAGCACTTGTGGGCCGCCACCCATATTGGGACCAACCAGAACCTGATCCCGACCGTTATTGCTGATATCAAACATCTCCACGTTGCCGCCGGAACGAACGCCGGCCGGGAAGGCCCGCCACTCGCCCATTATCTCTTGGGCATCGTTGTAGCGATACACCTTGGTCCAGGCTTCTTCATAGAAAAGCTGGGTAACCGCAATTTCCGCTTTGCCATCGCCGTCAACGTCACCACCGGCAACATCTACGCCCGAGCGAGAATTGGGGTGAAAAGCGAAAAAGCTTATCGGCTTGAGCGTTGCAGCTCCGGCAGTGACATCATAAACTCTGATATGGGGCCCGCCACCGACGCTGGCTCCGCAAATTACCTCGTCGGCGCCATCCCCGTCAACATCACCAGCAGAAACAGTCACACCACCGTCAAAACTGCCAAATGGTCGCCAGGCTGCCAACAGCTCTCTTTCGTCATTATATTTATATACCTTCACCAAGTTCCCATCCGTAAATTGACTGGTCACAATCTCATCTTTGCCGTCATTATCAATGTCGGCAGCCGCAACGTCAACCCCGCCGAAGAAATTTATATCATAGGGCCGATAGTCTATACCACGCTTATAACCATTTTTCTCATAGACAACTACATGCGGCCGGGCCGTCAGGCCGCTGCCAACAATAATCTCATCTTCCCCATCTTTGTCGATATCCCCCATGGCCAGCCGGCCACCGCAGCGCAGGAATGAAGGAAAGGCAAAAAATGATTCCGGCTTGACAACCCCTTCCTGAGTGAACTCTCTGACTTGCGGACCGCCGGTGTAGCCCGACATGGTGATAACCCGACCTTCGCCCACTACCAGGGTGATGCTGGAGATATCGCTCCAGTTGTCCGCCGAATCTTTGGTCTGAACTTCGATATTGTGCCCGCCTTTGGAGAGAGTCGGCATAAATTCAAAATCCTCTTCGGCTTCATCAAAGCGTCCGTCCGGAGCGCTGGCTTTTACCCAGCCGCCACCATCAACTCGATATTCAACTCTTTCTATTGAACTTATTGTAAGATCTGTCCCGGAGCCGGATGAATTCTTGTTTTCAACCGCATTGACGTGAGCAGTTCCGGTAATTAGCGGTTCGGTGGTGCCGATTTCACCGGAGCTGGTATTCAAAGATAAACTCGGCTTAGCTTCCAAAACGTCCAAGATGTTGTTGTTATTGGCGTCAATGATGCCTACCTGGCCGCGGGCGTAACGATCAACCGCTCCGACCGAGTAAGGATATACCTGACCACGCATAATACTGGTCACATTCAAAGGACAACTATTTTCACAGTTGTAGTTCGGATAATTGAGATAACCGCTGTAATCATTGCAGCTGCAGGGAGAATACTGATCATCCGCGTAAAATCCGTGCCCGAGCTCGTGAGCCGCCACCGCATCCATATTATTGATGCCGTAACCATCATTGTCATATGTCATTACCGAGTAAGGTCCACCCACCCACATGTAGGCAAAATAGCCGTCATTGAACATACCGTTGGCGTCGTTAGAACTGTCGACGACAAAATAGGTGATGGCCCAGTTGGAATTATCAGACCGTCTAACGTCATTATTGAAGTGACGGACCTTATCCAAACGCAGAGAATCGGTATAACCAAACTTGGTCATAATCTGACTGACCCACAAATTTTCGCCGGTATTTCCGTAAGGATCAGCCGAGCGACTGATTGGTTCGTAGCTAGTCCGGGCCCGGCTATTGGTGCGGCCGTAATAAAAATGATAAGTAAACCTAAGATCAGCCAGTGATTCTCGGGCTGCCCACCAATTCAGGCCCGCCTGTACCTCGGAAGCCACCCTGGCTTCTTCGTTGGCGGTCCAGTTTTCGGTACTGGGGTCAATAGCGCCGTTGCTCTCCGGCAGTATCACGGAAACGGAAACGCTGCCGGCCATATATTCCGAAGTATCATAGAAGGTCGCGCCCGGCGGCGGTCCGTCCAAACCGGATCCGGCTATCTGTTGCGAAGCTATTTGTTCCGTAGCCGTCGCGGGCACTCCGCCCTGCAGATTGGGAGCTGGTTTGAGATTATCACCGGTCAGGCTCTCGCCGACACTCATATCGACCGGCGGATTGTCAAAGTTGGCGTTCCAGGCCAGGACACCAAGCAATTCATCCTCTGATAAATAAGCAAAATCTTCCGGGTTTACCGGTTCCAGAAATACCGAGTCAACACCAGGCATATCTTTGATAGCTTCAACTGATCCCGGGGAAACATTTCCGATCGACACCCGGTTGGGGTACATATGAACCAGTTTTCCGCCCGCCTCCGCGACCTCGCCGGTGATAGCCAGCATCTGATCATTATCTTGGGCGTTTAGTATAAAAAGAGCCTCGGTATTGTCGACCGTGGATTCCGTCGGATTGGTTTCTTCCGGCAGCTGCGAGCTGATATTAGCCAGGCCGGGTACCAGCCAATACATGGCTACCAAAAGGACGGCTACCAAAACTAACCCCTGGAAGCCGACGGATATGCCAGTTTTACTAAAAAAAGGTGTCTTCATCGCCGGTAAAGCTTGAAAATCACCCGTATTAATGCCCCAACAGGGCGTGTATATCACTTTCTTACTTTTGTATATATTATAGCACAATTTTGCAACTCTGAGAAGGGGAAAACAAAGGCCGCGCGCTCGCGGCCTAAGATTTATTCTAAATTTTGCTAAATCTACTTCTTTTCCGGGACTAATTTCGCTTTGGATTTCGCCTTAGCCGCAATTCTGTTTACGACTTTGATATTGTCGTTGGTCAAGATGTCATGCAAAAATTGATCCCGCATATCGATTCGGTAATCGTATTCATCTTTATCAATAACGGCATAGCGAACAGCTTTACCCATGCCTTTTTCCAGTTCAGAGACAGCGGCCCGCAGTTTCGGTTTGGGTGGATTACCGACAATCAGGAGATCCGTTTTGGGCGCAGTCTGTTGCGTGAAGACGCCGCTCAAAATTGCCATCTTGACCCCACGCAGTGATTGCAGCTGCCGAGCCGCTTTCTCTTGGGGTGTTACTCCGGCCTTCATCATCAGCGCACGCAGCTCTTCATATAGCTGGAAGTTGCGGTCAACCATGTAATATTTACGCCGATTCTCGGTGCGGCTGACCAGCAGCCCCATTTTGCTCAAATTTTCCAGTTCGCGGCGGACAGAATTAATGCGTTCATTCAGCCGTCTGGTTAATTCCCGGACATAAAAACTTTTGTCCGGATTCAGTAAAAACAAACTAAGCAACTTGAGCCGGACCTTTGAACTAAAAAGTGATTCAAGCATGAGACGAAAAATAATTAGTGAACAAATTCTAAACTCAGTATATCAATATTGCCTTATTTTTGGCAAGGGAAAAGTCAGAAATTATACTCGAATAATTGCTCAGATTGTACTAGGTTGAACACAAAATGTTCGAAAAATAAGGACTTTCCCAGTAGCCGCGAACTAATTTTTGAGTCTAATCAAAAAACTTGCTAATTATACCTGGCAATTGTATACTGAAAAGGAATTTAAATTATGTCAAAATGCCAAAGCTCACTGCCAAAGTAAGTGAAATTCTAATATCAAATTCCAGTGCCGACGCCAGTTTCGCTGACACTTTTGTTTTTGAGCCGGCGGAAGACGGAGAAATTAAGTACGGCAACTTAATGATGCTGGTTAGTTTCAGTGAACGAACCAAGAAGACCCCGGAAATCTCCGAAGCCATTGCTTCAATCATGCAAAATTCGTACTACCGTCGCTCCAATCTAGAACCGGAGGCACAATTTGAATCAGCCGTCAAAAAAGTCAATGAGGTCCTTGGCGATCTAGCCTCAGCCGGTGAAGTCAGCTGGGTCGGACAATTGCACGGCGTCATAGCGGCTATTGTCGATAATCAGATTTTCCTGACCTCGGTCGGCAATGCCAAAGCTTATATAATTCGACGCAAGCAACTATCCCAACTGAATCGTGACACCTCTACGGTGCCGTTGAAGCCCAATCCGCTGAAAACTTTCCAAAACATAATTAGTGGACAGGCGGAAGCAGGTGATAAGTTCGTCCTGGTCTCACCCAACGTTTTGGAATATATCGAAAAAGCCAAAATAAAGGATATCGCTGTTCGCTTCACTCCCGACATTGCCGCCCGTCATCTGCACAGCCGGTTGGTTTCTTTCAAGGAAAAAGATTCTTTTGCCGCGCTGGTAGCCGGTTTGACGGAAAAAACCAAACAGGAACCAGTGCCGCGGATGATTAGTGAAACACCCGCTGTCAGCTCCGGTTCGCCAAAAAAGACGCAAAAAATAACCTCTCCAAAAGATACTAAATCGACCAGCGCCGTTGCCCGGACGGCCGGGGTATTCCAAGCAATCGCCGGAAAAGCAGCTACTGCCACTAAGGGACTATTCGGGAAGAAAGGAAAAACGACTGCGGCGCCGGCAAAAATAGACCGGAAGTCACCTGAGCCGATTTCCAGCCGCAAGCCCTTTACCTATACCGATACTCGTCCCAAGCCCTGGTGGAAGAAAATGCTCATTATGATCAGAAATATCGGAGCGGCCGCGGGTACTAAGTTCAGATCGTGGTTTGGCAAACTCCCCCGCACCAGCAAGATCTTATTTATTGTGGTTGTGGTCCTCTTGGTCGCCTTCTTGATCAGTCTGGCCGCGGTGCGGACTAATAAGAAATCAGAGGCCAGCCGCGCTTCTTACGAGAATTTGACAAATGAAGCCATCGCCCAGGAAGAAGAAGCCGAGGCGGCTATCATTTACGGCAACGACGTCAAAGCCAGGACTTTGCTCGAGGAAGCCAAGCAAAAAGCCCAGGAAGTCCAGAACTCAAAATACCCCACCGAAGAAGCCGCTGCTGTCCTGGCCCAGATTGAGGATGATTACCAGCGCCTTGACCATATAAACCAAGTAAACGATCCGGAGGAGATTGTCGATCTGTCGTCTTTGGGAGAAGGAATAAATCCCAACGATCTGACCCTTTCTGATACCAAGTTAGTCTCGGTAAATCCTGACCAGAAGTCTCTTTACATCTATGATACTGAAACAAAGGAACTGAAAGCTGTTGAGGTGGAAGCTGACGGTAATATAACTTCCGCCACTTCAACAGACAGTGAAATTGCCCTGGCTACCAATGCCCCTGATCTAATCCGCTATGATTTCAGCGGCGATAAAGCCACCGCTGGGTCTTCCGATATTGAAGAAGGCGAAAACCTGACCGCAATATCCCTGTTCGGCAACCGCCTATACGTTCTAGACTCACCAAATAACCAGATATATAAGATGTCCGAGGCTATCGGCGGATTTTCCAAGGGCAGTGACTGGCTGGAAGAGGAAATTGATCTTAGCCAAGGAGTTGACCTGGCCGTAGACGGTTCTATCTATGTACTGACTTCCGACGGTAGTATCAAGAAAATGCTGCGTGGTCTGAGCAACGATTTTGAGATCAAAAACCTCTCTACCCCGCTTTCCAGCCCAACGCACCTCTTCACCGATGACGAAACCAGTCATATCTATATCCTCGACCCGCAGAATAACCGTCTGATTGAATTAGACAAAGAAGGAAATCTGCTCAACCAATACCTGTCTGACAGCTTCACCGATTTACGTGGCTTAGCAATAAACGAAGCGGAAAAGAAAGCGTATCTCTTAAACGGCACTAAAATTCTAGGGATAAAACTGGCAGATTAAGGAATAAAAAAAGCCGGGCCCTCAGGTCCGGCTTTTTTAGTTGCGACTAGAAGACGCCTAAAAGCAAAGCTGTTAGATCGCTGTCATAAACTACCTGGGTAGTCCCGCTGGCCAGATCAAACTCTACTACCCTAGAACCAGCCGCGTTATCGAGCATGATACCGCCGTAAGCCTTGCCCGCCAACGGGAAAACCGCCATAAACGTCCCTTCCGGATCATATGGAATTTCGCCCAGGCTTTGGTCAGCCACAGTGAGATGGAAAATTGCATCCGTACCACCCCAAACCAGTTTAGTTCCGTCACTCGTCCATTCCGGTACCGTTGAAGCCAATAAACCCACCCCGATTTCATCCATTTCTTCCTGGGAAGAAGCTCCGTAAATTGTTTCCTTATCGCCGCTGACCAGGTTCACCATGATAATACCCGGATCAACGCCAGTAGCTTCGTTCCCGGGCTCCACAAAAGCTATCTTGGTTCCGTCCGGGGAAACTGTGGAGGATCCGGAAACACTATATTCTGAAGAAATATTTGTCACGTCGCCACTGGCCAAATTAACCTTTATTGTCTCACCAAAAGCACCGCCCAAGGCGTCACCAATGAACTCATAGATGAAAAGCTCGTTGGCAGCGCTCCATTGCTTGAGGTCAGCCACAAAGTAAACTCCCGGTGACTCTTTGCTGTAAACCTCACTGGTCTCGCCAGACGCCAAGTCATAGACAAAAACCTTATACTCCGCCGGTGATTCTCCCATCAGCACCGCATCATCAACATAGCCAACACCGATTGCAACCTTGTCTTCCTGGGGCGCAGCAGCAATTCCGCTCGGAACTACAATTTGACCGTTGCTGCCGCTGATCGCAGTGACACTTTCCTCATCCCCGGAAACTAGATCAAATTTATTTACTTCTATGCTGGTATCATCTTCACTAGCTTTGGCTACGTACGCCGTGCTCCCCTTGAGGGTCACCTTGCCGCCGAATTCCTTGTTGAAGGCAGTGCTAAAATCAGTCATCGAATCATCGGCAAGGTCATAGGACTGTAGCGCTTCATAAGTCTCGATCTGGAAAACCAGATGAGCCTGGCTGGTAGTGGCAGTTTCTGACCAGTCAGCAAAATGTACCCGCGTCGTAAACAAATTTTTCGGAGAGCCGTCAGCTGTGGATTCATCGTAAGCTTCGACAAAGCCGTACTCAGTAGCCGGCATTTGATAAGAAACACTCTCACTGAAGTCACCTTTGACACCCGGCTCCGTGGAGTCGGTCGTAGTCGGCACCTGCGCCAGTACATTTCCCTTGGAATCTTTGATTCGTAAAATTATCGTGCTCTCAAAAGCAGTCCCCCGCCCCGTAATTGTAACCGGGCTGGAAATCGTATCCCCGGCCTGGGGATTGGTGATGACAATTGGCAGCTTTTCATTTTCCGGGGTGGGAGTAACTATTGTCTCGGTAGTATCCTCGGTTTCCTGCATAGGCAATTTTATCCCCCCTAACCAGAAGACCAGGATGACTACGACTGCCGCCGCGATTACGATTATAACCAGCCATAGCCAAAAAGGCATACGCCAGCGCGGCGGTGTAGAAGCCGGTTCCGGCGCAGCGGGCGCAGGCGTTGATTTTTCGGGGAATATTTGATCAGTGGGCATGAGATTGGGATTAGAAGATGGAAAATGGAAGAAGGAAGGTGGAAAGTAATATAAAGGTTTCTACCTTCCTTCTTCCACCTTCTATTTCCTATCCTCAATTATACCAAAAAACTTCCCGCCAGGCGAGACCTGGCGGGAAGCTATCTAGAAAGCGACTTTTGCCTATTTAGTTGGGGTCGCGATCAATTGACGACGGAGGTAAACGACTCCGATACCGGCACCTAGTGCCAGGGCTGCCGTCACAATGGCGATCACCAGCGTGTTGCCGCCAGTTTCAGCCGCGGCTGTTTCCACAGTCTGAGCACCGGCAACCTGGGCAGCGGCAGCTGAACCGGAGCTAGGCCCGGTGAAGGCTGAACCAACTCGGCCGGTAGTGGAAGTACCGCTGGCCTGACCCGGAGTACCCTCCTCATCTTTCTGTTCGACAACGATGTCATTGATGATCTCGGTATCCGGCTGGGCTTCCTGGATAATCTTGGCCTGGTAGACAGCCTCAACTTTCTGCTGCGGTTCCAGACGATCAACCTGCATAATCAGCTGGTCATTTGTAGACTGGTCGATCACGCCATCGGAAACCTCGACCACCTCTAATTGCTGCAGAGTTGCCGGCAGGATATCCTTAGCTTCAACTTCGACCGCGGCCGCGTTACCGACATTTTCGAGCACCACCCGGTACTGCATGACGTCGCCGGCTTCGACAACGCCGCCGTTAACGTCCAGCATATCCTTGCGCGGTACCACGTAAGGCTCAGGTGGTTCCAGCGGCTGTGACGGAATCGTGGTATCGACAATGGCTTCTTTCGGATCAACACCGAGAGCGCCGGCAATAGCTTTGTTTATGAAGTCAAGACCGTTACCCGGCAACTTGGAATTGATGCGGGCGGAGAAAGTCTTGGTGACAGTCTCGCCGTAGCCGACATCGCCAAGATACCAGAACAAGGCATTGCCTGAATCTAGCGCACCACCGGTGTCAGTCACCTCGATATAACGCTCATCGTAATCATCAACGATCCAGGCCTCGCGAGCAGTAACCCCTTCAGCACTGAAGCTACCTGTCTGCTCAGTGTTGGTGTAGCTGACTGTATAGGTCAGAGTCTCACCAGCAGCGGCGGTATTAGAAGTGACATTAGTTTCATCGTTGTCCGTTACCAGCTTAACTACATCTAGAACCGGGGACGGTTCAACGTTACCTGGAACCGTCACGGTAGTAGTTACAGCATCAGTCAAGACTTCTTCAGGTTCTCGGGTTACATCAGTATTAGGAGGCATATCAATCACCACACCGGTATTACGAATCGTGTAGGTTCCAGGATTGAGACTACCGCGCACATTTGTGTAAAGATCTTCTGCTCTGCTAAATCCAGCTGCCCAATTAGCGTCTTCCATGTGGATGATGGTATCGTTGATACCGTCTCGATCGATATCCAGAATTCGCTGCGGTGTACCCGGAACAGGTGAAGCCGGTAATTCTAGACCAGTCACATAATCGTCACCAGGCAGATTGGTATACTTACGAACATCAGGGCTAGTTCCGGAAATTCCCAAAGTTTCATTTTGTCCGATTATTCCGATTCCGGAAAGGCTGCCTGATTCCTCAAGCTGCGTCTGCTCTATTTGCGAAAGCGGCTGAACAATATTCAGCTTCTGCTGCAATAGTTCTTCCAGCTCTTCTACCGTCGGCTGCGGACTCAGTTCGCCAAACGCCTGCTGGACAACATCCTGGTTTGGAATCAGCAGCGAGGTCAGGAACCAGACATTTTGGGCATCGCCCGGGCCTTTGTTACCGCCGGAAGTTATGTAGTTAAGGCGATCTTTGGGATTAGCAACCGTCTTGTCCACCTGCTCTGTTACCCATAGTTCATAATCCTCTTGCGGCTGAACGCCTTCTTTGACTAAGAAAGTATCTTCAGCATGACAAGGTTCAGTCTGGTACAACCCTGACGGATCCGGGTACTGATCAGACTGACAGGTGGCATCATTTATGACCGTGGTTTGGTTAGGAGTACTATCCTTAACTTTGGCTGTGTATTTCAGAGTTACCGGCAAAGTAGCACCCGGACTCATTGTACCAACATCGAAACAGACATGGTCAGCAAATTCGGCTGATGTACATTCGGTCCCTTGGGTTACGGTAACTGATTCAAGATGCTCAGTGTCATAGTAATCATTCACTTCCATATTAGTCAGCTCCCCGGTTCCGGTGTTGTCTAGAGTCAGAGTATAAGTCACCGTATCTCCCGGATTAACTTCCTTGGGAGACACTGACTTGGTCAGGTTGGCCTCATATTCTTCGGGAGGGAAAGGAGAAGCGCCGATGTCGAAGAGGCTGAAAGCCTCACAGGGAGTTGCCAGGGGATGATTGGCAGAACAAACTGCATCGTTTCTTACATCTTCGTGGAATCCTTGAACGTCTTCCTTAACATTGATTGTATAAGTCATTACCACCTCATCACCGGCAGCAATAGACCCCAGGGAGAAGCAAACTTTGCCTGGGTTACTTAGACACTGCTGTGTCTCTGAATTAATGGTACTTTCGTCTAGATATGTTTCGTCGAAGTCATCCATAATCGACACATTATCCAGGTCTTCAGTGCCATCGTTAGAAACAGTCAATGTATATTCAACTGGATCCCCCGGGAATACATTTTCCTCGGGATTTACCGACTTGGTTAAATTAGCGTCAT
>CAZLGC010000031.1:0-13565 GCA_964559275.1 uncultured Candidatus Saccharibacteria bacterium | reverse complement strand
GACTGCCGGAAGTGTTTTTATTTGGACCGCAAGCTCGGCGTGGGCCGGCCGCCGGGGTATCCGTTTGCCCTCAACAGCGCGGTGGATACACTCCTCAAAAAAGAATTTGATTTTCATCGGGTGAAATCATCCAAGCACCCGCTTATGGAAACCTACGGCATCGACGCTGTGCCTTTTGACCACGAGAAGATAGACGAGTGGCGCGACCCCCGTACGGGGGTGTGGTATGACCACCCTTCGTCTAATTTGCATGTATTCGGCGCTATTGACGATGTCTGGATCAATACCAAATCCGAGCTCTATGTAGTTGACTACAAATCCACCGCCAAGGTGGGGGAGGTGTCTATCGACGCCGACTGGCAGATCAGCTACAAACGGCAGATGGAAGTCTACCAGTGGCTGCTGCGCCGCAACGGGTTCAAAGTTTCTGATACCGGCTATTTTGTCTACGCCAACGGCCAGACCGATCTGGATGCCTTTGACGGCAAGCTCGAATTCGACGTCAAAATTATTCCCTATAAAGGCAAAGACGATTGGGTTGAAGAAGTCTTGGGCGAAATCAAAGAATGCCTGGACTCCGACCAGATCCCCGAGGCGAGTGAGGATTGTGATTTTTGTCGGTATCGGGAGGCTGCCGATACGGCCACCGTAGGCGGTCAAACAAACTAACAAACAAAAATATGGACAATAACACCCCCAAAGAAGAAGAATCCACAGACAAAAAAAAGAAACCACCCAAAATAGAAAAGCTTCCACCTGAAACTGAAGGCGAAGACGAGGAAAAGCCAACCCGCCCCGAACTTCCCGACAAAGGCCGCTACGGCTTTTCCGGCGAAACGGCGGATTATGATAGTGAGTAATTCTCGCTGAACGCAACTCGTTTTTAGCCTGCGACCACTGCGCGGGTTGAAACCCGCGCCAAGTATTTTAATACCAACCCAGAGCAGGCCAGTATGGCGTGCTGGGTAAGTAGGCGCGCTTTAGGCTAGGGTCCTGGCACACCGTCCACATACTGTAGCGCCTCTGACACGACGTTAGGGGGATAGCGCTTCGCCTGCTCTGGGTTTTTACATAGGAAAAACCCCCTCGTAAAACCGTGAGGGGGTTTGTGATGTGTGTCTCATGACTTACTCCCGAAAGTAATCCTTACAGTGCTTATGAAGCTTCTCCGAGAAAATCTTGACTGCTTGAACGACATCCCAGGGGATGTCGAAAGCATCGTGCCAATTTTCGTCAAAGAACACATTTAGCAGCTGGTCGGGGCTGCGGACAGAGTAGCTGATCCGCCGGGGCGGATACTGAAACTGATTGGTCAGAGCAGCGGCCACCAATAGACATGTGAACAATGCCACCCGCGTGTTGTCTTGCCGGCGCCTACAGCCTTCGGGGACAACCAAGGTTCGTTGGTGTTCATAGTCGTTCAGGTTCACCGCTACAGCGTATTCCAGTTCCCTCGGTTTCCGGTTGTCCGGAAAGAAATAGTTGGGTATTGCCCGGGCGAGCGTCTCCAATGTACCGCTGTAGGACGTTAGAGTTTCGTAGCTGCCAGCGGCGATGTCATCTTCGCTGGCAAATACGGCCAATTCCACTATCATTGACGGCATTTCCGAAGACTCTGGAAAATGCTGGTAGCGCATGATGTGGAAGTAATCTTCCGCCTTTCGGCGCAGATCGTCAACGTGATGTTTCAGCGCCGACAGCTCGGTTTTGTACCGACTCCGTAATACCCGATTCACGCTCAGAATGAAAGTGGTGATGGCTAGGAAAAATACTGTCAGTATTGCCAGCATCACCACTATCAGCCAAATTGGCTCGCCTACGGGAGTATTTTCAGCGTACCAGAGACTGGGCCACCATATTTTTGGTAGCATTTCTACCCTCCTTGTTAAGGTTTCAGTGGAAGATAGCACATAGATAGGGCCCGGTCAAGCCGGTGATTATCAATCTACAAATAAATTGTCAGAAATGTTACAATAAAAATAAGGAAAATCGATTCCTGATTTTTGAGGAAAACAAAAATATGAAAAAAATCTACCTGATAATATTAGTCTTCAGCCTGGTGTCCGTGCTCGCCACCGGCTGCGGGGAAAATTTAACCCGGTCGGAACCGGGGACCGAGCCGGAGACCGTGGCCGAGGCGGATATGCCCTTGGACGAGCTGTATCTGGGCGACGGTGATCCCTACCAGGAAAAACGCGGCAGTGAGACTTATTCTGTGGTCAGTACGGTCACTTTTCAGAATAAAGGAACCGAGGAAGTCACCGGGCTTAGTTTATGGTTTGCGACTATGGAAGATATCAGCCCATATCAGAATGTTACCTCTACGGATATTCAACCTCCCCCGGTTCGGGAGGAGACGGGCAAACTGGGAAATGAATTTTCGGTTATCGAGATCGATTCTCTGCCCGCGGGCGCTACTCGGCAGGTTACAGCCACCTACGAGGTTACTGCCAATAAATATTTCAATTATCTAGGTAACTGCCAGGGACAAGGCCTAAGTGACTATTTGTATCCGGAGCAATATATCGAAAGCGAAGATCCGGAAATTGAGCAGCTGGCTAACCAGCTGACGATGGGGGCGGCCAATAGTTGTGCCAAGGCGGTGGCGCTTTATGAATATGTAACCGATAACTTGGACTACTTCGGCTACAACCCGGAATTTGTCGGGGCCAAGCAGGCATTGGCCGCGGGCGGCGGCGATTGTAATGAATTCTCAGATTTGCTGGTGGCACTCAGCCGGGCGGCAGGAGTGCCGGCCCGGACAATTGAAGGCTATGCTTATAAAAGTGACGAGGAGACCGATCTGGGTGAGATTAAGCATGCCTGGGTGGAGTTTTATCTTCCGGGCACCGGCTGGACGCCGGCGGATCCCACCTGGGGCCGGCACGAGAATTCGCACAATGCCGAATTCTCTCAGTCGGACGGCAAGCATATGATAGTCACCCAGGGTCGTAATGCTCCCAAACTGCGTGGTTTCAGTTATTTTTCCTATGAATATCAGGGGGATCCCGGTGTAGTGACGGCGACCGAGGATATCAAGATTACCAAATCAGCTTCGCCGTAGAGTTTCTAATTCTATCTTTTCCGCTGAAGGCGGATCAGCCTTCGGCTTGCATATTCCATCTATGTGGCTTCTATTCTTTGCTATTACCGCAGCCGGCTTTGTCTGGCACTACCTGCTCCACCTGAAGAAACTGCCAGGTGACGACAAGTCGCTGCACCTGCAGGGCGGACTGTCAATCTTCGTTTACTGGGTCGGCTGGTGGGGAAGCATCTTTTGTAGCCAGCCCGGGACCAATTTCCATCCGGAAACTTTCTGGTGGGTGGGTTTGGTTGTTTCGGTCCTTGGTATCTTCTTTACTCTATCCTCGCTGGCTAAGCACCAGCACCAGGCCGATGTTGACGAGCTGATCACTACCGGCATTTACAAATATGTCCGCCACCCAATGTATCTGGGCTGGAGCCTGCTCGTGATCGGAATTCCGCTGTTGCTTGACAAAAGCCTGACTCTGTACACCGCGCCGATTTGGGTGCTACTGCTGTTTGTCTGGGCGCAGGATGAAGAGCGGGAACTTGAGAAAAAATACGGCGACGAGTATAGAGAATACAAACGAAAAACTTTTTTCTAAAACAATGCATATCAAAAAACTGGACCAGGCCGGCTCGCTGCTCAAGCCGCCCCGCAGTCAGAAATTGAAATCGGGGTTGGTTATTTTGGCGCCGGGCGCAGAAGTGGGGGAGCACGTCACTGACAAAAGAGAAGAGATTATTGCGATTCTGGACGGCACGGCACTGGTGATGGTTGAGGGCGAAGAGCCGGTCGAAGTTGCTGCTGACCACATGGTTTTTATCCCGGCGGAGAAAAAGCATAATATAAAAAATGCCGGTGGCGGCAAATTACGCTATATTTATACAGTAGCCTTATTCAACTAAAACAAAAAGTATGAAACTGAAGTTATCAGATTTCCTTATCCCGGTCTTTGTTTTTCTGACTGGCCTGGCCGGTAGTTTGGCGACAAACAGCTCGCTCACCACCTGGTACAATCAGATAAACTTACCGGACTGGACTCCCGATGGTGCCATTATCGGCGCTGTCTGGACAGTGCTTTACATTATGATCGCCATTGCCGGTATTCTAATCTGGCGGAAAATGCCGCGGGGGCGAAACTTCATGATTGTGGCAGTGGTTTTCTTCGTTAACCTGGGCCTTAATGCCTTGTGGAGTTACCTCTTTTTTGGTGTCAACTGGCTGGACATTGCTTTCTTTGAGGCGGTCCTGATGGCGATAACAATTCTGATTCTAGTAATAATGACCTGGAAACCAGTGCGAGCAGCGGCGATTATGCTGATTCCCTATCTTTGCTGGGTCAGTTTTGCTTCCTATCTCAATTTTACAGTTTGGCAACTAAATATATAAAAATTTAAAAGACCAAAATTATGGAAGAATCAACAGCCGCTGTCATGGCCAAGCCCAAAAAGGCCAAAAAACCGGTCATCCAGGCGGATGCGGCCGGTTTTCGCAAGCTGCGTATCTTTAATGGTATCGCGGCCGTAATCCACGCGGTGCAGGGATTTTTGATGCTGTATCTGAGTAACGATTTCTCCTTACCGGTTACTACGGCGTATCTAGAGTTCAATCCCGAGCTGCAGAAACTGCTGCCTGTATCTGAAACCTGGTTCGAAGTACCACTCGGCCCGATGGTTGCCGCGTTCCTGTTCATGTCTGCTATTGCCCATTTTCTCATCATTCTGCCTGGCATCAACAAGTGGTACGTAAAAAACATCAGCAAGGGAATCAACCCGGCCCGTTGGATAGAATACAGTTTCTCCTCATCCCTGATGATCGTCATCATCGCCATGCTGTTTGGTATGTATGATTTCAGTAGCCTGGTTCTCCTTTTCTCCCTGAATGCCATGATGATTCTGTTCGGTTGGATGATGGAGCTGATCAATCAGTACACCAAAAAGACCAACTGGCTGGCTTACTGGTTCGGGTGTCTGGCCGGTATTATTCCCTGGATAGTTATCTTCCTCTATTTCATCGGGGCCGGCAGTGAGGGAGCGGAGCCGCCGACATTTGTTTACTGGATCTTCGGCACGATTTTTGTGGCCTTCAATATTTTTGCCTTCAACATCGTCCTGCAGTACAAAAAAGTCGGCAAGTGGAAGAATTATATCTACGGCGAGTATGTCTATATAATTCTGAGTTTAGTGGCCAAGTCGCTCCTGGCCTGGCAGGTATTTGCGGGGACCCTGCGTCCGGTATAGGATCCTCACAATCTCAGTAAAAAAAGAGCCCCCGTACGGGGCTCTTTTCGCAAAAGAAAAGCGTGTCGGCGGTCTACAACCGGCACGCGGAGGCTCACTGGTCGGCCTAGCTCAGGACGGGAACTCGGACAGGTTGTCTGGCCTGAATCAGCTCCTGATACACTCGTTGGATCCAGTGCTCATGCTCCAGCTCAAGCTTGGTCAGTGGCCAGGTAAGTTGCACCTGACGCTCCCGCGCTCGTGTTTGCAGCATTGAGGCTGGGCAGTCGCTCATGACGATGTGCAGATGCTGTCGCTCGATTCTCAGAACGTGGGCGATGTCCTCGCCCTCGCGCTGTCGGAGTTCGGCTTGGATTGCCTGCAGGCGGGGAACTGCCAGATCGAGGTCAATGCCAACCTGGATACAATCCCGAAAAATCCTGGCTAAGCCCAATAAAACTGTAGTTGATAATTCCTGACACCCCATATATAGTTTTCCTCCTTACGTTTAGGGTGGCACCAGTGCCCGCGCTAGTTTAACGTCATTTTTACTTTTTGTCAAGGTGGAAAATAGATCGGCATAGACTGGGCTGGTACTGTTGTGGTAGAATTCAGGTAACTATGAAAAAACTAACCCCCGCCGAAGAAGAAGTGATTGTCCGCAAGGGCACCGAAGCGCCGTTTAGCGGTAAGTATTATGATTTTGATGGCAAGGGCGACTATCTTTGCAAGCGCTGCGGCGCCAAGCTGTTTTCTTCGCAAAACAAATTTGACGCTGGCTGTGGCCCTACGGGCCCCGTAGGGGGTTGGCCCAGCTTTGACACGGCGGTACCCGGCGCGGTCAAAGAATCGCCGGACGCAGACGGACAGCGCACCGAAATTACCTGTGCTAACTGCGGGGCGCATTTGGGGCATGTTTTCCGGGGTGAAAAAATGACTCCAAAAAATACCCGCCACTGTGTCAATTCCATTTCCCTAGATTTTAAACCCGATGGCAAAGACTGAAACCATTGTACTTGGTGGCGGCTGTTTCTGGTGCCTGGAAGCGCTACTCAAAACCATTACCGGTGTTAGCAGGGCTGCCCCGGGCTACGCCGGCGGTACGGTTGACAACCCTACTTACGAGAGTGTCAGCACCGGCAAAACCGGCCACGCCGAAGTCGTCAAAGTCGAGTTTGATCCTGACCAAATTTCACTGCCCGATCTACTGGCTGTTTTCTTCGAAATCCACGACCCGACCACCCTAAATCGGCAGGGGAATGATGTTGGCACCCAGTACCGATCGATCATTTTGTATAACCATGAAAATCAAGGCACGGTTGTCCGCCGGGCGCTGGCAGCAGCCCAAACTAATTTCTCTGCGCCAATTGTGACGGAAGTGAAAAAACTAGATAAGTTTTGGCCGGCCGAAAATTACCACGTAGATTACTTTGCCAAAAATAAAAACCAGCCCTATTGCCGGCTGGTGATTGCACCGAAGCTGGCGAAGTTGAAGGAAACTAAATAATTTCCCAATCCGCAATCTCCCCGGGAACAACTTTCACCAACGGGTGTGCCTGCCAATTGTCATCGGGCAGGTTTTTTAAATGGTTGGGGCTGCGCTCACTGATTTTTTTGAGCAAATGTTCCCGTTCGTATTTGAGTTGTCCGGTAGGGACGATGATCCGGTGTTCTCGTTTCGGTCTGGCAATTTTGGTGTTATCAAACTGATACTCGCGCGCTTTAGATTCCAGCCAGACATAATATAGATAGCTTTGAATAGCCGCTGTCGGATCCGGGGTTTCCCGAAAACGATGGAGCTGCGGATGCTTGGTATAGCCTTTCGTCTCACCCTGGAGCACTTTTTGCGCCAAAAGCCCCTCGCGCCACAGCGCCACGAGGCCTTGAGGATCTAGATATTGCGGATGTAAGCTCCAGAGTCGCATGTTTTTAGTATAGCAGGTTTTGTTTGCTTTCAAGTTAATTCAGGCAATATTTCTAAATTGGTCAGAAAATGTTAAAATAGAAGTAGGTCAATAAGCACTTTTTTATGCCAATCCAAGTTAGTAAGCCCACCCCCGAGCAGATAAAAGAAACGGAGTCTTGGGGTGATTGGGCCAAAGAACCGTCTGAATTTCCCTGGTCATATGATCAGACGGAAACATGCTACATTTTGTCCGGCAAAGCTACGGTTGCCTGCGGTGATCAGTCGGTTGATTTCGGCGCCGGCGACTGGGTGGTTTTTCCCAAAGGTTTGGAATGTACCTGGAAAATACGGGAGACAATCAAAAAGAAATATAAATTTAGTTAAGCCTACGTGGGCTTCAAAAACCTTAAGATATTATTCATTATAAAAACATGAATCAATTTTCAAATTGGGGTCGAAAAGCTTCTGTTCTTAGTTCATTATTGTTTTTGGGAATGTTTGCGTTTGTTGCAAACGCACTGGCCGCCGGGCAGATACCAGCGAACTTCAGTTTTTGGTATTACCTGGAGGTTTTTGCGATCCCGATCATAGCGGTAGTGCTGGCAATCGTTATAATCGCTCTGGTCTGGAAATGGAAACGAGCGGCCAGGGATGTAGTCAACGGCGGGGGCGGACTTTCGACCAATCAACTAGCTACTTTCTTCATTCTGGTCATGCTGGAAGCGGCGGCTCTGGGTTATATCACCTACCTTGCGTCAGTTGGCTGGCGGGTCGGCTACTGGGGCCAGGCGCTTGCCGAAGGCAGCTGGCTTTATCATGTTATCCTGCCAATCCTGTCGATTGTGCTGCTGGTAATCGCGATTGTATTGCCACTCCGGTGGCGACGGCGGGGCAAATTTGTCATTATGTCCGGCCAGACTTTCGGTTGGCGCTGGCCGGTGGTTATGATCTTGTTGGGTGCCGCTATTTTCGTTTTCACGTTTACTTTCGGGACGGTCGGGATACTGGATTGGCTGGGAGAAGTCCAGACCCTTGATATGGCTTCAAATGCCAATGTGTTGGTAAGCTTTCCCTTTGCATTATCTTAGACTTATATAAACCAAATGCGCAAATCTAATTATCTCTGGCTGGCTTTGCCGCTGTTGGCTGCAATTGTGCTCTTTAGCGGCTGCGGCGAGGAGCCGGCGGTGGAAATTATCACCTCGGATGAAAAAATCGAGGACGAGGCTTTGCAATTTGACCCTGAAGATTACCAGTGGTCAACGATGGACGCAGGCCCGTACCGGGATAAAATTACCTACGCTACCAGTTCCGATTTGGTAACCTGGGAGGATTCGGGGGAGATTCTGGCCGAGCACTCCTCGGTACCGGGAGCAGTTGTAAAAGACGGTGTTATTTATGTTTATTTTGTCGATGTTTCCGAAAACGGTGTCCCGGAGAAAATTGGCCTGATAACTTCGTCTGATAAAGGTCAAACCTGGAGTGATGAACAAATCGCTAAAATTTCCGGCACCGGTCAGAAGGTCCCGGTTGATCCTGATCCTGTCCTCTTAGATGACGGACGAATTCGGTTGTATTACTTTGATATCAATGTGGACAAGACGCCGGGCGAGCCTTTTCGGATTTATTCAGCGGTTTCGGATGACGGGCTAAATTTTCGGGAAGAAGAGGGGGTGCGCTTCGAACAAGACGGCACCCTAGACCCGTCAGTACTGGCCGATGATGATGGCATCTGGTATTTGTATACCGGCGACATTGAAAACAATCAGGTTTACGTAGCGACTTCATCTGACGGCCTAAACTTTGTTGATCCACAAATTGCATACCGTGACAGCGCCGTTCCGGACATATTCAAGCACGGTGTAGATTACTATCTCTACACAGCCGGGATAGAGATTTCGAAATCAACAGATCCGCTGAGCTTCCCCCCTGCCCAAGACATTTTCACAAGTTCACTTGGTATGGTAACGGCGGATCCTTCGGTCATAGAAGTTTCTGAGGGTAACTATCTTATGTTTTATAAGTTTTCTGAGGGGACGCCGGGCGGGCAACCTGTCCCGGGGAATGAACCACCGCCGGAAACGGCTCCTCCTCCTAAATAAAAACTATGAACATCAAAAAAACCCTTTGGATTTTGCCCGTGATTTTCGGATTGATTCTCCTGTCTGGCTGTGACTGGGGCGGCGATATGACAGATGATAACACCCCTAACATCAGTAAGGGTTGGCAGAACGAGGTTGTGGATGATGATGGTTGGGTAGGAATTGATGCGTCGATTGCGTTATCGGCAGACGGCACACCGCATATAACTTACTATGACCAGAGCAACGAGGATCTCAAGCATGCCTGGCTGCAAGGCGGTAGCTGGCAGACCGAAACTATTGACAGTGACGGTGATGTTGGTGAAGAGAGTGGTGTAGCTGTTGACTCAGACGGGACTATATATGTCAGTTACGTAAGCGCCTCTACCGGCGCCGCCAAATTTGCCGAAAACACGGGCGATAGCTGGGCAATTTCCGAAATTGAGCAGGATGACCAGCACCACACTGTCGGAACTTCAATCGCACTTGATCAAAACGAAGACCCGGTAGTGGTCTATAGTTTTGAGCGCGGCCCGGCCGGGCTTGACTATGACTCTGACGAGGGCGATGATCTAGATTTAGATATCGGCCCGGACAATGACCTGGTTGGCGGCATTAAGTATGCCCGCCGCGACGGTGCCAGTTGGGACACCGAGGTGATCGCCAAGGAAGGTCAGGATCCGTACCTGGCGCTGGCAGCCGATGACTCCGCTCACGTTTGTTATCGCAGCGGCGATAACGATACCAGCCAGCGGGCCAGCTACGCTCATGGCACTGCTGGTAACTGGCAAACCGGAATTGTGGATACCCAGACCCAGGCCGGTGGTGACTGCGGTATTGGCGTTGGTTCAGATAACGTTGTTCACATTGCTTACCATGATTTTCAAAAAGGCGCGATTAAATATGCTAAAAAGAACGGCGATTGGGAACTCTCTGAAATCGACGATAATAGCGGTGACCAGGAAGGTGTTCGGTTAGCAGTTGACCATGATAATTTACCCCATGTCGTTTACGCCAACGATGAGTCAGAAAAGCTGATTCACGTTATGCCGGAGACCGAAGATAGCTGGCGCTATGAGAATGTTGACCGGATGGGTATTCCCTCAATAGCAATTGACGCTGATAATCGCCCGCACGTTGCCTACGGGAATACGGCGGATGATGGCCCGGTGATGAAGACGGATGATGGTGACGAGCGGGAGATACTGAAATACGCTGTCAGAGATTAGCGGCAATTCCTTGACAGTCTCTGTCTGCCGGCTATGATTACCTGTTGCCTATAATGGGGGGGCCGACTGATTGGGAGCGCAGTAGCGCCTCCGGTAGTGAGTGTTGGTGCGGGCCCCGATCATATAAAGGAGGTTTTCGGTGCTGAAAAACAGTTTCTGGTCATCACTGGGCAGTTTGCGACATGGCGATGTCTTTCGCCTGTTTGGAGCATACTACTGCGTATACAATGGCAAGTACTACAAAGTCACGGCTGTCGGCGCTCCCGGCAATTTCGTTCGTGGCAAGAGAGATGTCTGTTGTTTGGGCACATCTCCCTCTACCAGCGTTCAGGTAGTTGGCCGTCTACGTCGCCCCTGACCACCAAGCCTACTTCCTTCCGAAGTAGGCTTTTGCTTTTTAGAAAAACATAAAAATGCTATAATAAATCTGAATATTTTGTTCAGTTTATGGGCTAATATTAGTTATATATAAGATATGAAAAAGAAAATAATAGCCTTGCTTATTCTGATCGGTTTTTGTTGCAGTAGCTATGTTTGGGCTCATCAACCCAGGTTGGTTACAGGAACAGAAGTAACTCAAGTAGAGAACCCGGAGGTTTCCCAGGCTTTCTACGGAGAATTAACTGGGGAGCCGGCGTATTATCAAGTTCAATCTAATGTCCCTTTCCGGCTTTATGCCGGAATCCTGGTCCCTGATATATCGGGGATAGATAAAGATGTTTCCTTAGAGATAACCAAAGAAACAGCAATTGACCAAAACCATGATCATGATGAAGGTGTGGTCCACAGTCATGAAGAAGAGCCGGCAGGTTTTGTGGCCTTGCTGGATGGCACCAATCATGGCTGGACGCATTACTGGGAGGAGTTCGCTGGTGACTGGTATTTCGAGGGTCCGGAATTCAGCGCTAATCCGGAACGCGAGGAGGGGGTATTACCCGAAGGTGTTTTGGTGGATGCTGGCACGTATAACTTCAAAGTATTCAGCCCAGACAATCAGGGTAAGTATGTTTTCGTAGTCGGTGAAAAAGAGGAATTTCCACTGACTGAAATAGTGAAAACTTATCGGGATTTGCCGGCCCTAAAGCGTGATTTTTTCGAAAAATCTCCCTGGACTGCTTATTGGAATCTAGTCGGGCTGTTTCTGGCGATAATTATCGGTATTATTGCGTTCATCGTTTGGTTGATAGTTTTCCTTATTCGCCGCCACCGTCGCAAAAAAGGAAGTTCCCCTAGTTTACGTTAGTCTCGTTTTCTAGTTTATAAATATTCACTATGGACGACGTCCAGTACACTCCGCAGGGAGAAGCCGGCAAGCAGTGCAAAGACTGCCGCTTCTTTAATGCCACCGGTGACGGCAGTGCCGGCACGTGCTTTGGTCATGATGTTGTAGCCCAAGGTAGCTGCAACAAGTTTACCGCCAAAGGCTGATGAGATAACCCGAGAGCATTAATCCTGAAATTTGGTAACGCCAGAGGGTAAAGGCTGTTATCATAGTTTTAGGTTTTCTCATTTTTTGTTCATATAAAAATCGCGCCCGCGGCGCGTTTTTTGTAAGAAAAGGGCCTGCCCAGGAGGTCCTAGGCAGGCCGGTTTGTTGCTGAGGTAGAGATTTTACGAGCGACTTGGTCGCAGGCTTGCTGGTGAGCTTGGTTCAGGCCCTTCAGGTGTCCTTTGGCGGCTTCCGAGATCAAAGCCCGGGCGAAACCACCGCCGGCAAAGAATGAGCCTGCCAGGATTAGCCGCACTGCTGTGGAGCTGCCGATGGCGGAAAGCAGAAGGTGTTCCAGGTGCAAGACTATGCCGCCCAGGAATATGCCAGAGAGGCAGGTTGCCAGCATGGCCCAATCCCAAGGTTTGGTTTTTATCTGCCGTCTGGTTTGAATCTCCAGCTGTCCCGCCTCAATGATTCTAGTCAGTCGCCTGCGGGCGCGATTGATTTCCCGAGTGCGGGATGGGACGCTGTAAGCTCCCAGGCACAGGGCGCCGCTGATACCGGCTAGCAGCTCAATTTTGAGAAGCTGAGTGAAGCTGATGGCAGCAGTCTTTTCCCGGGCCAGGATACACCAAGATGCTAGTACGGCCAGGGCACAGAAAATGATAAGCGACCAGGCGATGGTCCCTGTATCTACCTTCATTATGGCCTCCTTTGCTGTATACAAACTCTAACATGTATAGGTTAAATGGCCAATATAAGGTTTGCCGGGGCGTTGGTTTTTGCTATAATTAAAGAAAATAACCTTATGAATCAAGTCGAATACGAGGAAATCCAGAAAGCCCCAATCTGGACATATCTTATTGCGGTAATTATTGTCGGTATCCTGATTTTTGTGATGGCAATTAGTACCACCTATGCCGAGCCAATACCAGGTTATTTATGGTGGTTTTTCATAGCCATTATCGTGCTGATGATTTTGGTAGTGGCCAATTTTTCCCGGATGAAAATTGCTATCACTACGCATGAACTTGATATTTCATACGGAATTTTCCATCACCGGGTGCCGCGCTCAGCCATAAAATCCGTATCTGATATCAATCTAACTTTTCGCAATACCGGCGGTATCGGCATCAGGCTGTCTTCTCTTGGCTTTACGGTCTACAACACTCGCTGGGGGCAGGGACTGCAGGTAGACCGGAGTGACGGCGCCAAGTCAGTCGGCTTCTCGGCCGATAACCCGGAGCAGATCAAAAATGTTTTAGGTTTTAAATAATTATGCGCTACCTACTATTTATTCTGGTAGTCGCAGCCGTATTTGTATTAGCTGGCTGCGGCGAAGAGACCAGGGAAAACGTAGAGTCAACTACTGACGCTCTCACTGGTTTGGACAAAGTCGAGGTTGGTCAGCAGTCGAGCGAAGATTTGGCAGTCGCGCGGTGCCAGGAACTTTTCCAGCAAAAATTTGCCGCCGGTGAAGACATGAGTGCGGGGCCGTGTATTTCCGAGGAAATTGTCGAAGGCTGGGCCTGTGATGTTGCTCATGACCCCCGGGAGGCGGTGGACAATGAAGAGGTCAACCAGTGTGAATCTTACCGTCAGGGGACGGTTTCCCATTTCGTTGAACTGGACCAGGGCGGCAACTTGATAATGGCTCAATAACCTAATTT
>CAZLGC010000030.1:0-14008 GCA_964559275.1 uncultured Candidatus Saccharibacteria bacterium | reverse complement strand
CTCCGAGCACTGAGTAAAATTTCTCTTCATCTGTCCACCATAGCCTCGATGAAGGCGGACACTTGCTTGACCGCCGAAGCCACGAAGTGGCATAGGCGGGGCTACGGCCCATTACCTAAAACTGTTAACCCAAACAAAAGCATTTTACCCTTATATAAAACAAAAATCAAGTTTGGTTTTTGATTTTTGAGTTGCTTTGACTTTGGGATTTGAACTTCGAGTTTGGATCTACTTACGCAGATACCTCCCTACCGCAATCGCCGAACTGATGATGCCAAGAATTACTCCCAGCGCAATCAAACCGGCGGCGATCCACCAGATATTCTGGAGATAATATTCGGCAATGTTAAGACCCTGGTTCTCGAAGAAAGTTGAGACCCGCGGTGCCCCGGCTTGCAGAATCGGATACAGCAACAACAAAGTCGCAATCGCGCCGATGATTCCGTACATAACCCCCTCAAACAAGAACGGGCCGCGGATAAACCAGTCGGTAGCACCAACCAGTTTCATAATCCCGATTTCTTCCTTGTGTGTGTAAATCGCCAAACGGATGGTATTAAAGACAACCAGGATAGCAATTATCACAAAAATGGCGCCGATAATAATACCACCTTTTTTGACATTGTCCGCAATATTTATCAGCTTTTCAATCAGCTGACGATTGTCCTCGAAATTGACCTTGCTGATAACTTCGTTGAATTTTTCTCCTTCCAGAAAAGCGGCAATTTCGGCGTAATTACCCGTTTCCGTCGCCTTGATAACCAAAGCCGGTTCCAGTGGATTTTCTTCCAAAACCTCCAGCGATTGCAGAATAACCGGGTCATCCTTGTGCTCTTCTTTGAACTGATCCAGTGCATCCTCCTTGGAAATATAATTGGTGGTTTCAACGGTGTTCAAATTTAGAACTTGGGTGCGCACATCCAGAACTTTCTCTTCGGAAGCGTCACTGCGGAAATAAACGGTCAGGTCAACCTTGTTTTCAACTTCATTCACCGCCGCGTTAGCAAGCAGGTTCAGCATCACAATGGTGGAAATGATAAACAAAGTCACCACCATGATAATCACCGTGGCCACTGACAACCAAATGTTGCGCCAAAAATTCTTAACGCCGAATTTTGATACTCTGAGCAGATTTGCCATGCTGAGAACGTAAAATGTAAAGCGCAAATCGCAAAATTGACTCTGGTTTTATTTTTGCATTTTGCGTTTTACGTTTTTCGTTCCTAGAGAATGTATTTCCCCATATTCTGGTTGCGTACCAGCTCACCTTCGTCCAAAGTCACCACGCGACGCTTGACTGCGTTCACAATCTCGCGGTTGTGGCTCACCATCAGAACAGTAGTTCCCAGCTCATTGATCTTCAGAAGAAGCTGGACAATCTCCCAAGCGTTGAGGGAGTCAAGGTTACCGGTCGGCTCATCCGCCACCAACAGCTTAGGCTTGTGAATTAGCGCCCGGGCAATGGCCACGCGCTGCTTTTCACCACCAGAAAGTTGGTGCGGAAACTGATCCGCCCGCTTGGATAGATTAACAATATCGAGAATTTTGGGAACTTGCTCTTTGATCTCGCGCCTTGGACGACCGCACACTTCCATTGCAAAGGCCACGTTCTCGTAAGTGGTTTTCTTCTCCAAGAGTTTGAAGTCCTGAAAAACCACCCCGATCTGACGACGGAAAATGGGGATATGGCGAGGTTTAATGAGACCCACATCCCAATTATTGACAATGATATGCCCTTTATCCGGTCGCTCTTCCGCAATCAGCAGTCTGACTAAGGTGGATTTACCGGCCCCGCTCTGACCCACAATCGTCACAAACTCTCCCTCTTCCACGTCAAAAGTTACGTCCCGCAAAGCCTGGACGTTACCCCGTGCATAATCTTTACTGACATTTTCTACTTTAACCATAGAGCAAAATATAGGCGCAAATAGCACCTTGTTATTACCTAATTATAACAGCCCTCGCAATTACTGGCAAACATTCTTAGGAGCGCATTTTCCACTTCAGAAAACTCTCTATGAAACCGGTCAAATCCCCGTCCAGAACCGCTTCCGGGTCTTTCGTTTCGTGCTTGGTACGGTGATCTTTAACCATTTTGTATGGATGTAAAACGTACGATCGGATTTGGTTCCCCCACTGGGCAGCGACATGTTCGCCCCGGGCTTGTTTGCGTTCCGCCTCGGCTGCCGCTTGTTGCTTAGCCAGTATCTTGGAAGCCAAAATTTTCAGGGCTGTTTCCTTGTTTTGTTTTTGCGAGCGCTCGCTTTGGCACTCAACCGAAATTTTACTCGGCAAATGAGTGATACGCACAGCGGAATCGGTTTTGTTGACATGCTGGCCTCCCGCTCCGGAGGCCCGGAAAGTATCAACCCGGATGTCATCTGGGCTAATCTCCGCCTCGGCGGGATCGGAAATCTCCGGCATAACTTCAACCAGGGCAAAAGATGTCTGACGCAAGGCATCGGAATTAAACGGAGACTGGCGAACCAACCGGTGCACGCCGCCCTCGGATTGCAGGAAACCAAAAGCATATGGCCCGCTAATACGAATGGTCGCGCTTTTGATACCAGCCTCTTCTCCTCTCTGCTCTGCCGTTACCTGTGCTGACCAACATTTTTTCTCGGCATAGCGCAGTAACATCCGCAGCAACATTTCTGCCCAGTCCTGCGCGTCAACTCCTCCCGTCCCGGCATGAATAGACAAAATGGCATCACGATCGTCGTATTTGCCGTCCAAGAGAACCTGAAACTCATTGTCTCTGAATTTTTTATCCAAATCCTGAGCTTTTTTGCGAAGATCAGGGTAGAGGTCATGAGCCCCTTCCGCTTCCGCGTCTTTTGCCATCTCCAAAGTCTCCTCAGTTTCCGACACCAAACCTTCCCACAACTCCACCTGATCACGTAAAAAATCCAGCCGCTGCATTGTCTGCTTGGCCCTGTCTTGGTTTTGCCAAAAATCAGGCTCTTCGGTCAAAGTCTGCAGCTGGATTATTTCCTGTTTCTTCTTGGGGACCTCAAAGTGAGTCCAGCGTCTTTTGAATCTGAGGCAAGAGTTCAGAAAGACGATTAATTGTTTCTTTCATAAAATTGAGATTGAGGGTGGCAAGCTCAGCTTGCCACCCCAGCTACGTTTTCTTGCGTTCCCGCAACCATTCCTTGATCAGGCCTGGTAAAACCATCACCAGGAACAAGGTTCCCAGAAAGATGAGCAAGTGAATCCACCAATCGGGATCACTTCCCAGCATTTCCGAAGTTATCAGATCATCCATTTACTCCCTCCAAACCAAACTATCAGATTCCATTTCCAGTCCCTCGGTAGGAACCGTAATATTAACCAAACCCTCGCGGGCAGTAGCTACAAATTGAATACCTTGGCGTAGTAAAAACATTCCCATTTCCGGTGAGGTCTGCGTTTCCAGCTCTCCCCAGTCGCTCGACTTAATTGCCAGCAACGGATTCACTTTTTCCAGGAATTGTTTTTCCGGATCACCGAAGCCGTCATTGCCGTGATGAGGCAGAGTAAGTACTTCCGCCTGCAAATTAAGATCCGTCTGTAACAACTCTTCTATAGATGCCGTATAAATATCGGATGTCAGCAGTAAAGCCCTGCCTTCCCAGGATATCCTAGCCACCAACGAATTGTTGTTTACGGCTTCATCATTCTCGTTGATACCGGACAAAGGCTCAGCCGGATTATAGATAGACATAGTCACTTCCGGACCGAGCGGCACCAGATCGCCTCGTGACACTACTTCGACATTGCTGCCGTTGTTGGAGAAATATTCCGCCAACCGGGCATAAGTTTCATAAGGATAGCCTTCGCCGTTGACATAAATCTGTTTCACCGGAAAATAGTCCATTATGTACGGCGCTCCGCCAATATGGTCCCAATGGGAATGGCTGAGAATAAGATGATCTATTTCGTCAACACCCAGCTGATGCAGGGCTGTAATTACCACGTTGGCTCGGCTGGGATGGCCGGTATCAAACAAAACTACTTCGTCGTTGGGCGTAATAACAACATAGCAATCACCGTGGCCGACAGGTACTGCCGTCATATGCAGCTGAGAATCATGGGGTAATTCCCCTCTTTGACCAGGTAATTCAGTCTCCGCAGCCTCCCCTTCTTCCGCCACCGTTATATCATAGCTGACTGACGGCAGATCAAGATTGTCGATGCCATAAACTTCCGGTTTGAATTCAGCCCGGACAACTCCCAGCGAATCGGGAGCTTTGATATCAAACGTGAAGGTTCCTTCTTCCCCAGGCGCGATACTAGTTTCGTCAATAAAAGCCGGGTGAAATTCATCCGGCCAGCGCGGATCTATGTAAAAATCGGTTTCCGATTCCCCAGATACCGCTAGTCTGATTGGGTGTTCTCCCCAATTATGCCAGGTAGTATTGCCAGTATTGCGAAACGTCGCCGTCAGCGTGACAGTCTGCTCCCTGGTCACAGTCGGATTGTCTGATTGGCTGACCAGTTCGAATCCCCACTCCGGTTCGGCAATGTCAATTTGCCAGGTAATCGGTTTCACCCCCTGCAATTCCTTTAAGTTAGCGTCCACTAACCGGAAGCGAGCTGTATAATCGCCGACATCCAAATCCGTATTAATCGTGAAGCGGAAATGTCCGGTTTCTCCCGGAGCCACTTCATCTTCGAAAAGCCCGACTTTGCTGTCAGTAATCCAGGTCGAGCCGGGTAAATAGAACGGATCCCCCAAAGCTCTGTCCGTCAATAAATAGATAGCATTTTCACCATCCTGGGTCCAAGTGATGTCGCTACGATTCTCAAACTCAACCCAGAGATTCTGATTAGCACCGGGATTTGTTACCACATCAGCGCTGCGCTCAATCACCAGGCCGGATAAGGGCGACTTGCCGGCAAACATTTCCTGCCAGCTAAAGGTACCGGTGGATAGACGCGCCAAAAGCGCGATCAGGATGACCGGTACAATCGCAATCAAAAACTCTTTGTACGCTGTTCTAAGACGCGCCATGCCTATATTATACCAAAAAAAGCAATTTCCGCAATGGAAAAGGGGCCTCATTGCTGACTTAGTTTTTTCACATTCCCTGCTGATAGCAACTCCGGTGGATTTGCTAATTAAGTCCAGGGATTGCCGCGAACAGGCAATCTAAGAACGTGACTGGCACGAGACCCCTTGAGGGTGTGTCGACTACGACACTATTCTTGAGCGGGTAGAAGGACTTGAACCTCCGACCTAGTGGTTACCGACCACCTGCTCTACCGACTGAGCTATACCCGCTTTTTTGATTTGGGGACGAGTGGACTCGAACCACTGACCCCTCGGGCGGCATAGACAGCTGCTCTACCAGACTGAGCTATCCCCCAATTTCATAGGGGGAACTGGATTTGAACCAGTGACCGGCTGCGACCGTTGACCGAGTGCTCTCTCCAACTGAGCTACGTCCCTACTGACACAAAACGGCGCGAAGGGATTCGAACCCCCAACCTCCTGAGCCCGAGTCAGGCGCGCTACCAACTGCGCTACGCGCCGAGTTTCTCCGCCCATACCTAGACCCGAATCAGGAACCTTCCGCTTACCAAGCGAATGCTCTACCGCTTGAGCTATGTGGGCTACTGAAATTTGCGCCTGACCGGATTTGAACCGGTGACCTCCTGGTCGTTACTCGGGCGCTCTCCCCCTGAGCTACAGGCGCAACTATAAAGTGTATTTAAAAAGCGCTTGTTAGCGCAAGATGAATTTAGCAGAAGCCAAAAAGCGTGTCAAGCATTTTTCAGCAGTTCAGCTACCTGACTAGGAAGAATGGCTACTTTGGCTCCGGCGGCTTCTAGGGCCTCCTGTTTAGACTTAGCCGTACCTGACTTTCCTGACACAACAGCACCCGCGTGACCCATAGTTTTACCGGGCGGAGCGGTCTGGCCGGCAATATAAGCCACTATCGGTTTAGTTACATTCTCCTTGATATATTCAGCTGCCACTTCTTCCAGATTACCTCCAATCTCACCTATCAGGACGATTTTCTCTGTGCCCGGGTCTGCTTCAAACTGCCCTAAAACATCAGTGAAGCTGGTTCCGGTGATCGGGTCGCCCCCGATACCGACACAGGTACTTTGACCAACACCAGCCTTCGTTAAATGATCAACTACTTCATAAGTTAGAGTTCCCGATTTAGACACCACGCCGGTCTGACCAGGCTTGAATATTTGCCCGGGCATGATGCCGGCTTTGCACTCTCCCGGTGTAATCAACCCTGGGCAATTGGGACCGATCACTTTCAGCTGCTTCTCAGCTGCCATTTGCACAATCGCTATCGCATCGTGCACCGGCACACCTTCAGTAATAATAATCAAATTTAGTCCTGCGTTAAGAGCTTCTTCGGCCGCACCTTTTACAAACGGCGCCGGCACAAACAAAATCGACCACGCAATTTTGCGTTTTACATTTTGCGTTTTACATTCGGCTACTGTATCAAAAACCGGCACCCCATGAACATTTTCACCGCCCTTCTTAGGCGTCACCCCAGCTACAATCTTTGTGCCGTAATCCAGCATCAGCTTGGTATGAAAAGCCCCCTGGGAACCAGTGATTCCCTGGACAATGAAATCAGTTTCTTTGTTTATAAGAATAGACATTATATTTCTACAACTTTTTTAGCTGCCGTCTCCATATCATCTGAAAAGTCTATTCCAGCTTTTACCAATATCTGCTTAGCACCTTTCTCATGCGTACCCACCACCCGCAACACCACCGGAATCTGCAAATCATTTTCCTGACAATAATCAACCAGTCCCTGTGCGATCTCATCGGCTCTAGTGATGCCACCGAAAATATTTATGAAAATCTTTTCGACGCCTGGTTTCTTGAGCGCTATTGTGAGCGCTTTTTTCATTTGAGCAGCGTTGGCGCCACCGCCGACATCCAAGAAATTAGCTACCCGGCCACCGAAGTGCGCCAAAGTATCAAGAGTTGCCATCACCAGTCCCGCTCCATTGCCAATAACTGCAATATCACCGTCGAGCTCAACATATGACAAATCATTATCTTTGGCTTCCTTTTCTAAATCTGTATAATCATCAGTTTTAAACTTAGTAAGCTCTTCGTGCCGAAATAGCGCGTTGTCATCAATAACAACTTTGGAATCAAGCGCAATATAACCTCCCTTCTCAAGCTCCGAGATCGGATTTATTTCCACCAAAGTGCAATCCTTCTCTACAAACAGCTTATAAATCTTCTCAACGACAGGAATTAGCCCTGCAGGAATTTTGGATTTTAAATTTTCGATTTCTTTTGAATTTTGAATTTTGAATTTTTGAATTTTCTCAGGGCTTTTCTCCGCCGTCTCCTCAATATCCACGCCCCCTTCCTCACAAAAAACCACAATCGGACAGCGATTAACCCGATCCAGGGTAATTGCCAAGTACATGAAGTTCTTAACCTTCAGAAAGCCGTATATCAGAATTTCTGACACCGGCAACCCCCCGACCTCCAGACCGAAAATTCGGTCAACCTCTTTTTGGACAATATCTTTATCATTATCGACAAAAACGATTGCCCCGGCCTTTTTCCTTTTCCCCTTAGCAACCTGCGCCTTGATCGTCACTTTTTCACCCATGTCCCCGACTTCACCTGGGGTTTTATCACCTTTTCGTAACACAACTCCGCCCGGGGTTTTTATCCCGTACTCTTCAAAAAGCTCTTTACCTTGATATTCCTTAAGATTCATATTGCAGTTGATAAACAGACATCGGCCCTTGGTGTAGCTCGGTGTCAAGATCAAAGATATCCTGGCCGGCAATTTCCAGACCATACTGATCAACATATTTAGCCGGATCGTTCGTTGCGCCGGCAAAATGCCAGAAAGGCATGACAATCAGACCGCCGGGTTGTAGATAGTTTTGGGCTTCGCGCAAAAAACGCTGCAGCAGCTCGCCGGAATCCAGCATGGCTCCCGATACAGGTTCATTCTCCCGCGGATCGTCCGCAAAAAATGGATGATTGAAGACAATTAGATCAAACTGGGATTCGATCTTTTCAAATAGATCTCCCCAGAAAACTTTGGCCTTCTCAGCTAAATCAAACCGGAGGACATTGGCACGGGTGTTGGCCACGGCCGGCGGATAGACATCAGAGAAAACCACCCAGCTGGCCCCGTAGCTACCCATCACTACTCCCTGAATGCCGCTGCCTGACCCCATATCTAGCGCCACTTTATCCTGATAAAGTTCTGGGTGCTGTTTTAGCCAGCGCGCCAGGTGACCGGCGGCCACTGTTTCCGGACGTAGCACATAGGGATACACAATAAAATTTTCCAAAAACTCACCAGTATCCAGTTCGATATCAGTTTCGTACCGAGCGTGCTGGTGAGCAGCTAGTTGCCGCTTGATTTGTCCTTGTTGGCCGACAGTGAGAGTCATTTGTTTTTCATTTCGTAGCCCATTTTAACAGCATTAACATTGTCATCCGGTAATTTCTTTGGCAGCGCAGCCCTAATGTCCATTTTTCCTAAATCCGCTTCCAAATACGCCAACAGTGTCCCCAAGGCAATTGAGTTGCCGTAGATCGGCTTGCCAAATTTTTTGCGGCCGGTGCCAAAGAAATCGTAAAAATCAGCCGGCTGATCTGGTTTGACACCTTTTTGAGCGATTCGTTTCTTAGCTTTAAAATCACGCGGTGTATTGGCCAAATCGAGCAGGAAATCGCCTTCGTCAATAACGGGGTTTTCCACTTTGTCTTTGTTAAAGACTATATAAGCATAAATAGTGCCGCCCCGGGAGGCCGCGTCATACTTTACAATCACTGTCACATCATAGTCAATCTGCACCAGCAGTGTACCCAAAATCTTAGCCAGGCTTTTGACACCTTGACCGCCGGTTCCGGCAACAATTATTTGGGCTGAATCTAACATAGCTTAATCATTTTGTAATTATTCCAATTTCGTCGTCTGCCAGTAATCCTTCCGGCTTAGCGTTTATCTTGAAACCCTCTTTCAACGCCAAAATCATATCCCCCGGGCTTTTCATTTTGTTCATTTTGCCAAACCTTTCCGGGCAATTGGCCTTGATATCAACCAAGCTGAAGCCCTCCCAGGCGAGTGCTTCCTTGATACATTTTTTCAGATGCGGAACATGGCCGACAGTAGAGCGGGCATAGAAATAATTGGGATTAGAAGTTATTACACCCTGCACATTGATGGCTTCGTGCTCGGAACCGGCTGGCGCCGTTTGGGTGATACTCCCCGGCTGGGTCGTTGGAGCAGTTTGTCCCCCGGTCATACCGTAAATCTCGTTGTTGACTAAAATAACCGTTATGTTGGTATTGCGACGGGAGGAATGTAACAAATGATTGCCGCCGATGCTGGTGAGATCTCCATCACCAGAAGCCACAATCACATTGAGATCTGGGCGATGGCGAACAATACCCTCAGCCACAGGAATAGCCCGACCGTGAGTGGTGTGAATTGAATCAAGATCAAAGTATCCAGCCATCCGCCCGGTGCAACCGATTCCGGAAATTACCGTAGAGTTCTCATGATTTAAACCGGCGCCAGCCATAACGTCAACCAATTGGTGAAAAATGATGCCGATACCACAACCCGGGCACCACAACGTGGGCATTCTCTTCTGTTTGATCAATTGGCTAGCTTCAACAGACATTTTTCAGTTCTTTGGCAATTAGAGATGAACTTAATTCGCCACCGAGCAGCGGTAGCCGCTTGACCGGACGGGACATGGCGTGCTCCACCTCGCCGGCAAACTGACCGTCATTGGCTTCCACAACCACAATGTTTTTATAATCAGCCGCGACTTTCTGCAATTGCTCGCCCAGGATCGGGAAAAGACGTATTGGTCGGAAATAACCATACTCTTCCTTCAGAGGCAACAATACCCGCGAGGTAATCCCGAAGGAAATCAGCAAAGTGTCACTATTTTTGTTCTCAATATATTCGAACAACTCATACTTAGCTGCAGTCGCTTCAACCTGTTTCTTTTTGCCCCAGTACCACTTCCGGTATTCCGCCGGATCGGCTGTTTTTGGTATTCCCTCTTCATCGGACAGCAAACCGGTAAAATGGCGTTTGCCGGTACCAAGCGGCTTACGCCGGCGTGGAGCTGGATTTGGCACTTCAATTTTATCCAGATCTACGGTTTCCTCAAGATGGCCGACGAATCCGTCTGTCAGAACAATTACGGGAGCCTCGGCCTCTTCGGCCACGTTGAAAGCGGTGGCCGTGTACTGAAAAGATTCCGCCGCGGAATTGGGAGCCAGCACAATTGAGGTATAGTCGCCGTGAGAGCCGTGCTTAGCCTGCAAGACATCACCCTGGGCAGGATATGTCGGCATACCGGTTGAAGGCCCGACCCGCTGAACATCAACAAAGACAGTCGGTGTTGACGTCATGTAGGCTAGACCGATGCTTTCTTGCATCAGAGAAAAACCCGGTCCGGAAGTCGCTGTAAAGGATCTGGCTCCGGCGAGTGAAGCGCCGATAATAGCCGTGGCACTGGCAATCTCATCTTCCATCTGCAAAAAGGTGAAATCTTCGTTAGTGCTGGCATGCTTAGCGGCCGTGGCCATTATTTCATTGGAAGGCGTTATCGGATAACCCGCGAAAAAATCAGCCCCGGCCTTGCGGGCGCCTAAAAAGGTAGCTTCATTTCCTTGTACTAGTTTTTTCATAACGCGAAATTCAAAACACAAAGCGCAAAAACTAATTTTGCGTTTTATCTATTTTGATGGCCCGATCCGGGCAATGCAAGGCGCAAATACCACATAAGTTACATTTTTCCACATCCGGCTCCAGTTTGCCGCCAACCAGCTTAAGACCGCCTTGCGGGCAAAGTTTCTGGCAGACATCACATTGCTTGCAAGTTTCGGGATCCCAATAAAATCCAGGTTTGTCAGTTTTCTGGAAAGACATAGAAGGATATTGTAGCACCGTTTGAGAGCACTGTAAACCGGCAATTTTTACCCCTCGGAAAGCTTTTTCTGAGTAGTAGCTTGACAGACCACAAAAACATGGTAGAGTTTAACCATGACGAATTTTTTCCACAACCAAAAGTTTATGAAGAACGGCCCGGCCTATGTCTCCATTCTGTGTGCCATAAGCCTTGCTGTCGACTTTGTGTTGGGAAAAAATAAGCACTCTTAAAAAGCATTCTTCTTTCCGATACTAAGCCGGCAGCAAAGTGTTGCCGGTCTTTATTTTTAGAAGTCCCCTCATGCTCAGAATGAGGGGAGCAAAGGAAAGGAGAAAAAATGTATGGAAAAGACCAACGTAGTCTTTCTCGAGGGGGAAAGGGTTTACCTGCGACCGCTCGACGAGGAAACCGATCTGGCAACTTGTCAGCGTTGGATCAACAGCCCCGAAATCCGTCCGTTCATTGGCTCCGGAGACTTTCCTATCACCCGCGTGGGCGAAAAGAAGTTTTTCGAAGACGCCAACGAAGCCAGCAAGTCCCCAAAAAACGTCGTGCTCGCCATCGTTCGCAAAGACGGAAATGAATTTATCGGCACCATCGGTCTACATGACCTTGACTGGGTCAATCGTTCGGCTGTAACCGGGACATTGATCGGCGACCCGACCAACCGCGGGCAAGGATTTGGGACTGAGGCTAAGATGTTGTTGCTGGAATACGCTTTCAACACCTTAAACTTGAACCGCATTGGTAGTGCCGCGTTGGATTCCAACGGCCGCTCGCTGCGTTACTCGGAAAAGTGCGACTACCAAGTAGAGGGACGTACTCGCCAGGCCATCTTCAAGAACGGCCGCTACCACGATTTGATTCAGCTCGGCATCCTGAAAAACGATTGGGACAAGCGTAGACAAAAAACCCAAACAAAAAAGCGATCACCCTGATCGCGAGCCTCCCTCACGCTCATTCTGAGTGTGAGGGGGCTTTCTTTAAGCTTAGTGTAAAACGCAAAATTAATTTTACGTTTTGCGTTTTGCGTTCTGATATTGGCGAAGCAATTCATACAGTACCACTCCATAAGCGGTTGCTACATTGAGAGATTCTTTGCTACCCAGCATCGGAATGTGTACTACTTCATCACAGGCTGCCAGTGTCGCCTGAGAAACCCCCATAATTTCGTTACCGAATACCAGACAGGTCGGAAAAGAAAACCGGAAATCGGTATACGAAACACTTTTCGGGGTCTTTTCTACACCAACGATCTGACAGGTGTTTTCTTGGCGCAGCTTCTCGATAGCTTGCAGGGCGTCATCGACATGCTCCCAAGGAACTTGGTCTTCGGCGCCCAGCGCCGTCTTGGATATCTCCTGCCGCGGCGGACAGCCGGTGAAACCTGCCAGATAGAGCTTGCTGATATTACATCCGTCAGAAGTACGAAACGCAGCCCCCACATTATAGAGGCTGCGTACATTTTCCAGTATTACGTAAAAGGAGCTGTGATTTACCATCAATCTCCAGACTTCTTTTGATCATCTTCATCAAACTCTTTCTCAAATTCCCTCTCCATCTTCTTTCCGACTCTTTCCCATTTTTCCGGGTCACCAAATTTCTTCTCCATCCGCTCACCAAATTTCTCCCACTTCTCCGGATCACCGTATTTCTTCTCCATCTTGTTGGCGAAATTTTGCCAACCCTCTTCAGTTTTGTACCAAGGCTTGGGAGCGATAAAAGCTCCGATGATTATGAATATAGCTGCAACAATTACAATCAACGGCCATAGCCGCCAGGCGTCAACAATGACTCCAAAGGTATCGAGAATAAAAATAACACCGACCAGAAGCAAAACAATCCCGAAAAATAATTTACCCAAACTCATAATTTTAGCCTTTATCCTTATTTTTATATACTAGTTCTACTCCATCCTCACTTACTTCTTTATCCCGGCTGACCCCCATCTGGTCCATCAACTTGTATATCTCATCCTTAGCCTGCGGAATGTCTTTAGGCCAGGCGACATTCAGTTCAATTTCAATAAAACCCTGGCCAAGATTATCAATACGGAATATTTTTATTTCGAAAACTCCATAACGATATCGTTTTTCGTTCGAAATTTTTACCTCGACAAACTTCTTGAGCCCGTTCTTCTCCAAGACTTTTTCGGCATCAATCGGGGTAGTGAAGTCACGCTCGGTCAACTCTAATTTCTCAAAAATCTTGGAGTTGCGCTTCATCTCCCCAAAAATTTCCCGCATTTCCTCACGGCCGTCTTCTTCTTTCGGACCTTTGTAAGTGAGGTATATTTTTTCCATGCCTTCCGGGTAATTATATTCCACTATCCTGACCTGGGTGTCATTTTTGGAAAAGAGGTCTTCACCATAATAAGAACTTACCGATGACACTGAACCCTCAAAGTACCCGCCCATTTCTTCAATTTTTTGGGCTAACACCTCGGGATTGTCAATTTTGGCCCGAATCCTGACTTCAATTTGCATATATTTTGTAAATAATTGTTAATCTGTCTTTTTTAAATCAGCTATCAGAAAACGAGTATTAGAATCATCCGCCTCCCAATTACCCAGCTCATCCAAATCAGTCTTCACCTCCCGATAAATTATTTTATCACCGGCGGGATTCAGGGCAAAGGCATCTACTATGACATCTTCGGAAACCAGCAGGTTCACAATTTCGCTGTCCCCTCCCGGGGAAAGATATAGCGAAGGCTTACCGTCGACAACTTTTATTATTATTTCCTGATCATCCCAGGCAGCTGTTTGCAAAATATTTTCGGAGCCTGTACCTTCGGTAACGGTGATCTCTCCTGTCCCAATAACCTCATGCGGAATATCATCGCGGAAATCGCCAGCAGCTAGTAAATCTGACTGGTTAACTGAAATCGTCTCCTCAAATGACCCGTAATCCGGCGGACCGTAGTATTGGTGACGGGTAAATATTATTTTCTCCGGATCTTCCGGATCCCAGTGCAAATTATAGCCGCTAACCACTGCCTTACGCTCGCCGGAATTTACGTCCACCAGCTGGGTCTGAGCACTAGCCAGAGTCAGATTACTCATCCCGATTGCCACCAACTCACCGTCCGGCGACCAAGTCA
>CAZLGC010000029.1:0-14054 GCA_964559275.1 uncultured Candidatus Saccharibacteria bacterium | reverse complement strand
TTCTTTGGTTTTTTTCCCGCCACTCGGCGATTTTTTGGTGATTGCCGGAAAGCAAAATTTCAGGCACTTTCCAGTCGTTAAATACTTCCGGCTTAGTATACTGCGGGTACTCTTTTAGATTTTTGATTTTAGATTTCTTTTTAAATTTATCTTTTGGCTTTTCAATTTTGTATGACTCTTCCGCCAGTGATTCTTTATTACCCAAAACCCCCGGTAAAAGCCGTGAAGAGGCTTCTATAATAGCCATGGCCGGGACTTCGCCGCCGTTCAGTACATATGGCCCAATTGAAATCTCTTCGTCGCAGAGATGGTCGGCGACTCTTTGATCAACACCTTCGTAGCGGCCGCAAATCAGAATGAGGTTTTCTAGATCCTTGTACTCCCCTGCTTTGGCTTGCGTGAATTGTTCGCCTTTGGCAGATAATAATACGGTTCTTTTGTTAGGCAGCTTATCTAAGCCAAGTTCGGTGATAGCTTTATATATTGGCTCTATCTTCATAACCATACCGGCTCCCCCGCCGTAAGGGGTATCATCAACGGTGCGGTGCTTGTCTTTGGTGTAATCACGAATATCATAGACCTTAATTTCTACTTTTCCCTCCTCCTGCGCCCGCGCCAAAATTGACTCTTTGAGGAAAGAGGTGAAGATCTCGGGAAAGATTGTGAGAATGTGGTAGGTCATATTTTTGTTTGGCGCAGACTTAAGTCTGCGCCAAGTGGATATTTACATTGTATCGGCTAATTTTGAAAAAGAAAAGGTAAACCAAACCCGCACCACGTAGGGTGCGGGTTCGTATCTATAGCAAATTGGATGCTTAGATCTTCAGGTCGTCAACAACGTCATCGGCAGTTTTGGAAGTTTCCTTCTTTTTACCGCCTTTGTCGTCGCCCTTCGGACCACGAGTTGAACCTTCCGGTTCATTGATCTTCAGATTGACGCGAGCGTTGTTTTTAGCCCCGATGGTGCGAAGCAGAGTACGAATGGATTTGGCAGTAGCACCGCCGCGGCCAATGATCTGTCCCATGTCTTCGGGGTTGACGTCGAGCGTAATGAGAACTCCCATTTCGTCGATCCGTCTTTCGGTTTTGACATCGTCGGGGTGATCAACAATAGATTTGACCACATACTCGACGAATTCCTGGTCATGTTCTTTCTTGGTAGCCATTTCTTTTCAGCTAAAACGGATTATATCTTTAGCCCCGCTCAGCGAGGTAAAGTGATTGTATTATAGCAGAAAGTTATGTTTTGTCAACCAAAACTCTTACTTAACTTTTTGGAGCCTGTTCCGGCTCCTGCTAGAAATTTCACCTTTCAGTATAACATAAAACACCCCGAGTCACGGGGTGCTTTTTATTTCTTTTCCTCGGGCTTTTCATCTTTCTTGTATTCAGTTTTTTTATTGTCTTTGGGTTTGTCAGCCGGTTTGCCCTTCGGTTTTTCCTTTTTCTCGTCAGGCTTTGCTTCGGGTCCCTTCTCGTTCTTTGGTTTCTCTTCTTTTTTATCTTCAGTCTTCGGTTCTTCCTTTGGCTTGTCTTCTTTCTTATCTTCTGCGGGCTTGTCAGTTTTGCCTTCTTCAGGTTTAACCTCTTCCTTTTTCGGCACTTTCTCTTTCTTTGCTTCGTCGTCCTTAGCCTCTTCTTCCTTAGACTTCTTGCTCTTTTTCGGATTTTTGGAAGTATACTCAATTCGTTTTTTATCCAAAAGACCTTTCTTAGTTAGAAGGTAACCGATAGTGTCGCTGCACTGAACACCTTGATCCAGCCAATATTTTACTCGTTCTTCGTTGATTTCAAAAACGGCCGGATCAGCTTTGGGATTGTAAGAACCTAAAATTTCCAAAGCTTTGGCATTGGGAGTCTTGGTGTGATCGGAAATGACTACCCGGTACAGCGGCGAGTTGCGCTTGCCGACACGGGCGAGGCGGATCGTCAACATCAGATTTGGTGAAAAAATGTCACTTTCCCTATATTAGAGGGGATTCTTGGTGATGTCAAGAAATAATACAATAAACTCAAAGCCCAAACTTCAAAAGCAAAGCAACCCCAAGTTCCAAGCTCAAATACTTAGAGTTGAAGTTTGTCTGGGATTTGCTTTGGTTTGGGAATTTGATTTTTGAGTTTGGGCTTATCATTGGGCTATTTCCTCCGCTTTCTCCAACTTTACCGAAAGTATCTTAGAAACACCGTTTCTCTCCATGGTTACGCCGTAAAGAATACTAGCCTGGCGCATGGTTTCGCGGTTATGGGTAACGACAATGAACTGGGTGTTGTCGGAAAGCTTGGACAGGATATGGGCGTAACGGCGAGAATTAGCTTCATCCAGGGCGGCATCAACCTCGTCTAAAACCACGAACGGAGAGGGGTTGTTGTGTATGATCGCCATCAGCAAAGCTATTGAAGTCATAGCTTTCTCGCCGCCGGAAAGCATGCTCAGACTTTTTAATTTCTTTCCCGGAGGGACGGCCTTAATATCAATACTCTCGACGACTTCCTTCTTGATCTTATCGTCATCGTCCTTGGTCTCCCGGATCTGGCGCACCAGGGTCAGTTTGGCCTCACCGCCGCCGAACAGGACCTTGAAATAGCGGGTGAATTGCTGATTAATGCGTTGAAAAGCTTCATCAAACTGCTTTTTGATTTTGTTATCAAGCTCTTTGATAACATCCATCAGTTTGGCCGCGGCATCTTTAAGATCACCCGCCTGAGTGTCCAGGAAAGAAACTCGCTCATTTAGATGCTTATGCTCATCAATGACGGCTGGGTCAATTCGCCCGATTATATCCAGCTGTCTTTTGGTTTTGTCAATCTTGCTGTGCAGGGAAGATTCCTGTTCTTTGCTTAGTGTGCGGTGCTTCTTAGCTTCGGCCAGTTTCCTAATAGCTTCCGCTTCTTCTCCCAGCTCGTCCAACATCTCGCGATCTATATCCTCGCGGCGAGTCTGGTGCTTGGTAAGCTCAATTTGAATCTGGTTTTGCTCCATGCGCTGGCTGTTGAGCTGGCTTTGGAGCTCACGATATTCTCTTTCCAGGGAAAATACAGCTTTCTTCTTGGATTGCTCCTGTTGGTTGAAGTTACGGAAATTTTCCCTGGCCTTGTCTTCCTCTTTGGCGGCGTCATCAACTTGTTTTTCTAGGCTTTCCGCCTTTTGCAGAAGCTCTTCATGTAATTTCGTGCGCCCACTCTTGGTTTTCTCGCTCCCCTTGATTTTATCAGCAATAAGGTCGTGGTCCCTGGTGAAAATATCCAGCTGACTCTTCAGCGCGGTTTGCTCAGCTTGCTTACTGGCTACCTCGACCTTCAGAGCGTTGATGACGCTGGTCAAATTTTCGCGCTCACTGATGATTTCATTGAGGCGGTTTTGCAGACGCTGAATATCTTTTTTCTCCGGCGCGGATTCGCCAGAAACTTGTTTGTATTTGTTAAGAACTTGCTCCAGTTTTTTGGAAATTCGCCCGGCAGCGTCTTTTAAAGACTCCAGTTCCTCCAAGGAGGAACACTCCATCAGTTTGGTGGCAAAATCGCTCATTTCTTTCTCAACGGCGGCTAGTTCCAGCTCCAAATCGCCGGTGCCCGGAGTTGTCTGTGCCTCGAGCTGCAGTTTCTGGATTCCCTGCTGTACAGTTACGACTTCTTTGCTTAGGCTTTCCTGATCTTTCAGTTTGGTTTCCAGCTCTTTCTCCTTGCCGGCAACTTCATGTTCGAGGCTGGTGACTTGTTTTGATATTCTCTCTACATCCTGTTTTTTTGCAGTCAACTCCTTTTTCAGTCCGGAAACGTCAACTCCCGAGCTCTTCTCTTTTTCCAAATCAATTTTACCCTGGGTCAAAGCCAGGTCTTGTTGTAGTTGGTGTTTGCGGTCACGAGCTTGATCCAGCTTGGCCTGGAGATCATCCATCTCAGTTTGGCTGGTACCAGTACGCTTCTCCTCTGCTTCAATTTCTTGGGAAACTTTTGCGATCTTAGCTTCTATTTCATCAACATCTTTCTGCCGTTGCTGATATTTGGCATCAGATTCTTTTAATCTGGTTGTAAATTTATCCCACAAATGGGCGAAAAGCTTGGTCTGCATATCGTACAACTCTTTGGCCAAAACTTCGCCCTTTTCCGCCTTTTCTGACTGTTTCTGCAGCGAGCGTAGGCGCGGCTTCAGTTCACGCAAGAGATCGGTGACTCGTAACAGGTTTTGCTTGGTTTTATCTAGCTTGCGCAGAGCCCCGTCGCGCTTGACCTGGTACTGCTTAACCCCGGCGGCTTCGTCAAACATTTCTTTGCGGGCTTGCGGAGTGGCGCCCAGGATATTACCTATCTGTCCCTGGCTGATAACGCTGTAAGTCTTTTGGCCGAAACCAGATTTTAGGAGCAGGTCCTGAATATCCATCAGCCGAGCCTGGTTTTTATTAATCAGGTACTCAGAATCACCATTGCGATATAGCCGGCGGGTGATTACCACTTCCGGAAAATCTATCGGCATGCGTCCGTCATCATTGTTCAAAAACAAAGAAACCTCGGCCATGCCCATCTTACCCTTTTCCTTAGAGCCGGCAAAGATAACATCTTCGGATTTCTTTCCGCGAATACTCTTTAGGCTTTGTTCTCCCAGTACCCATTTAATGGCATCGGCGACGTTGCTCTTTCCGGAACCGTTGGGGCCGACTACAGCCGTAATACCCTGGTTGAATTCCAGGGTGGTTTTTTCGGCAAAAGATTTGAAGCCGTGCAATTGTAGTTTTTCTAGATGCATAAAAAAGCAACTTCTAACCTTCCACCGCTATCTGCGGTGGTATCGGCTTTCATAATTGTAGCATAGGCTAGCGAAAATATTAAGATAGACATGTGTAAAAAAGAAGGCCGCTGCCTCGTAGAGACGAGACAGCGGCGATTTGCAGTTTTCGGTTAACCGGCCGTTTTAAGTTCCCGGCGGCGGTAGGGTTTCTTTCCTAAGGCTTTGGAGACAGCCAGGGCAGAAGAGGTCAGAAGCAGGATAATTTTCTCGAGGGGCATCACCAGGCGTCGATCCGGGGGTAAGTTGCTGAAATAATCGTCATAGATCTCTAGTGGTACTCTGATTAGTTATAACGGAGTAGGAAGCCAGATCCGGCGGATTACTAGCCCGGTAATACTGCCAACAGTAGCGATTACCCAGAGAAAATTAAGACTTGGCCCGGCGTCCGGCAGCTCTTTGTCGCCGCCTTCGCTAACAGCACCGGCAACTTCGCCGCCAAAATCTTCCTGGGTGCGTGGCAGAACCCGGTAGCCAGATTTAGTCTCTCCCACGATACCAGTAATTGTGACCGGATCACCTTTGGTCATCTTCGGTTTTTCAATACCGGTGTCTTTAAGGATACTGATTTTGGTCTCGCCGGAACCGTCATCCAAATAAAAGGTCTTCCCGGACTGACGAGAGATAGGGCCGCTAGTTGTGACCAGCATTCCCTCCACTTCTTCCTGAATTTCACCGGTCTTTTTGGTGGCGGGGCTAGGAATGTCTTGTTGCCCGACAACCTCGATAGTACCCTCCCGGACATTTATTCTTTTTTCGCCCTGCGCTTCCGAAAGCTTGCCGGTTACCTCAATTTCATTTCCTAACTTCAGCTCGGGAAAACCACCGTCACTGGCGTAAATCTGGATACCGGCACCTGAGTCCTGGATGTAGAAGTACTTGGGGCTGAGCATCCCCGGAATGGTGGTAACAACACCTTTAGTTTTAACCTCGTCGTTTCTATTTTGTTTCCTAACCCCGGCGATATCAGTAAGTTCTGGTTCGCTCGTGGTGTCGCTACTGGTTGTCGTACCGGTCTGAGTAGAGTCAGAACTGGTTTCGTCGTCATCGGTGCCGCCGGTAAAAACATTGGCGGCGTTCGGAGTCGGAGTAGTTGTCCAGGCGAAGCTACCATCGTCGCGGCGGGCGTAACTGGTATCCTCGTCAGCAGATCCGTTATAGCTGACTCGATCACGTTCCTCGGTTGTCGGAGTAAGCAACTGCACCTCATCGCCGCTGTTATTGAGTGATATCGAGGTGTCTTTGTTGTAGAAAGCTATGGCCTCCCCGGCGTTGATGGTGATAGCAAGTTCAAAGTCACGGCTACTATCGGTTAATTGCCAGCCGGTAAGATTCACCGGCGTCTCCCCGAAGTTAAACAGTTCTATGAACTCCGCCTCGGTTTCCGTCCCCGAGGGATTTGGCAGCAGCTCATTTATGACAACTGTGTCCAGGTAAACCGGCTTAGCCAGTTCCAGTGAGATTTCGGCAGTAGCGGTGTCACCGGCGTTGTCCGTTGCTGTCACCGGCAAAGCATAGCTGCCGGCGGAAGCTTCTGTTGGCAGAAAATCGTATCGATACCAATCATTACCATCTCCGGTCATCCCTTGTTTAGGATTTCCGCCAACACGACTCAAATCAATATTTACGCTAGCGATATCATCGGCGCCGTTAGGGTCCGTGACATGAGCTTGCAGTGTCGTTGTCTCTATGCCGTTAAGAGTAATCTCGTTGGGTTCGGCCAGTGCTTCCGACATCTCCGGCGGGTAGTTTACAAGCGGGTTGTTGTCAGTACCCGGTGTGGCGTAATTGTCGGCATTGGCAGCCCAGTTGTCTTCGCTGTCCCCGGCCGCCAAATCTTTCTTTTCAACAGAGATGCCGTTGCCCGGGTCAAAAGGAATGCCGTCTAGCCCGTCATCATCACGATCCAGCGGGTCGGCTTCGTCCAGCGGCGTGCCGTAAGTGTCGACAACATTTCCCGAGCTGTTAAACAGGGTTACGGGGTCAGAGCCGGCCGTAAGGCCATTACCGATGGTGGTGTTACCAACGGTCATAACAATTGTTCCAGCTGGCAGAGAGTATGGCTGGCCTCCGTTTAAGTAACCGTTGTCCAGGATGATAGCGTAGGCGTCGGCCGGAATTGTGGTTGAGTTTGTTACAACGTCACCAAGATCGCCATGAACAGACGGATCCCAGGCGATGATATCGTCAACAGCATCCCCGTCCGTTAACTGCCATCCGGTTAGATCAATGGACTCGGTACCATTGTTGCAAAGTTCAATAAACTCGTCATTCGTTTCACTGACTGGATTAGCCATGACCTCGCTGATAACAATTCCAGCTGGATCGGCGTTGGAAACGAGCGGAATCATTTCCAACAGGATGATTAGCACCACCAAGAGTGCTAGGAATTTTTCGTGAGACATTTTTTCCTCCTTTTCCCCGCCCTCGGCGGGGAAATTAAAAATTGAAAACTGAAAATTGAAAAGAAACTAAAAATCCAAACTTCAGGCACGCTTCTTCTTCAAAATAGCTGAAAAAATACAAGTAAGTTCATGGGCTTCCATCCACAGGGCGCGACAATCCGGAAGGTAAATACTATTTGCGCGAGCGATCATCCTAAGCCAGTGTTTAGTCTCCTTTGATTCTTTGCAGCAAATGCAAATTCTATTTCGGAAATCTCGTTTAGACAAAGCAGCTGTCGCTTCCATAAAATTTGCGCCCACACCAGTTGCCGAGCGAATAATCTGGTTGAGCAAAGGGGAATTAATTGAATCTTGGTTTACCTTTTTTACAAAATTAATAACATTTTCACCAAATAAAGCAGTCCTTTCTTCTAAGCAAAAGGGTTTGGCCTTTAGATTTTTAATTTCTTTTAAGTTTTGATTTTTTGATTTTGAATTTGTAAACATAAAACCCCCCAATTACGGAGGGTTTTGTGTAAGCTTTGTCTTTACTATAGCAGCGGGCTTTGAGCCGTCAAGTGGATAGTTGGTGTAGTTGACAAAGAGTAGTATAGTTGGTAAATTGAAGAGTCTTTTGAGGACTAACCTAAACAAGGAGGGGTTGAATTGACCTTTTTGACTGTTTTGTGGATGGTGGTTACCATACCTGTGATTGTGGGGTACTTCATTGGTGCAGCCAAGGCTGGCAAGGATATCGTTGAAGCTTTCCTGATAGCTATCGGTATCGGGGCTGTCGGCCTAGGCCTGGCTCTTTCGGGCTCCCTTTCGATGCTCATCGCAGCCATTGGGCTAATTGGCAAGTTGCTGGCCATTTTGACGGTGTACGTGGGTATCATCATTTTTTCCGTCCGTCTGAGCGGCAAGACCTTTGCGGAAATGTGGGATGCTGTGGGAGTTTGCCTCGAGAAAATTGATGATGAGTGGCGCCAGCAGCAAGTCGAGAAGCGCAAGAAAAAAGCGGAAGATGAGGAAATTACGAAGGTTGTAGCCGATACCCTGGCCGCTATCAAGAAATCACCGGAAGCGGAGGAACAAACGAATGATGAAAAGGACGAACCAACGGGCGAGGAAAGAAAGCCTCCCCCGGAAGAAACTGGGTCGTGCAAGTAGTCAACCAATACCAGAGCGCTCTTTCCATAGGAACGAGCGTTCTTTCTTTCTGCGGATAAGTTCAAACCCAAAAACAAAGCAACTCTAAGCCCAAACTAAAACTCCAAGTCTTTGCGCCTGGAGTTGTTTTGAGTTTGGGCTTTCTAAGAAAGCATTTTCTTAAATTTCTCCACCATCTCCGTCGGCGCGGGGTCGACTTGATGCAGCTGGGCCAGGTGATAGGCTGCCCACATGCCGATAATCGTGCTGCCGAAAATTCTGGTCAAATCATCCCCTTGGGGCAGCTCGACAAAAACCGTCTTAACATTTTTATCAGAAAGAATGGCGGCGGTCTTTTCCATCCGCTCGTGGATACGAGGGTTGTCTTCCGGGTCTTTGAGCATGACGGCGATGCGGTTCCCCGTTTCCTGGGTATAACCGGTAAGCTCATAGTGGTTCACTTCCGGAAAGTAGTTCCAGGAAGCCGGCACTTTAGCATCTTCATTGATGTCTATCTGCCAGATGCGGGCGAGGTAAGGCAAGGTTTGCGGTCCGTAAATTGCCGGTTCCATGCCATAAACTTGGTCAGCCACGGTTTTTCCCTGTTCCCTGAATGTTCCCGGATCGATGTTGTTGGCCGCGGCAATAATTTTATCACTTAGGTCGTCAATGACTTTGGCCTTGCCAAGCACAGTAGTAAGGGCACCGAAAGAGAGGCCAAAAGCCCAGCGGGGCTGGAAGCCTTCCCACATTTCGGGGTATTCCACGAATGGTACGCCGTCCTTCTGGCATTTTTCCTTTAGCTCGCCACCGCGGGAAGCGCCGACTATAGTCATTCCCTCTTCACGGGCATGGCCGTAGCATGCCAATGTCTCCTCGGTGTTGCCGGAGTAAGATGAAGCAATTACAAGGGTTTCCTTAGTTGCCTCGCGGGGGAGAAAGTACTGGCGTACTCCCCAAATTGGCTTGCTACCGCTGGCGACAGTGCTGATTAGTTCGGCTGCCATTGAACTTGCTCCCATGCCACAAATGGCGCCACTTCGAAAATCACCTGTGACCTCGATTTTTTTGGCGAGCTCGACTCCCGCAATTGTGAACTTGGGGAAGTCGGTTATCGCTTTGGCGTAGTTGTGTTTGTCTTCGGGGAAAGTCATATAGAATGCAAAATTTTCTGTATGTATTCTAGCATAATTGGCCTATTCGATAAACATCGCATCGCCAAAGCTGTAAAAACTATACTTCTTGGCTACGGCTTCGGTGTAGATTTTCTTGATCAGTTTAATTCCCTGCTCCGGATCTTTGAGCTTGGTGCCAAGAAATGCCGCGACGAGCATCAGCAGAGTTGAATTTGGCAGATGAAAATTTGTTATTAAAGAATCGGAAATTTTGAACTTATATCCTGGCAAAATGTAGAGATCTGTCATTCCGGAAAGCGTGTCCGGGTTGGCAGCCAGAGTTTCCAGAAGCCGGCACGAAGTCGTTCCCACGGGAATAATTCGGCGGCCTTCGCCTTTGGCCCGACTAATACGCTGCCAGGTATCCGGATCAACCGAATAACGCTCACTATGCATCTGATGCTTCTCTGCCTCAGTCTCTTTGACCGGTTGGAAAGTTCCGAGCCCCACGTGTAAAGTTACGTACTCAAACTGCACCCCTTTAGCTTCCAATTTCTTCATTAAACCTTCCGTAAAATGAAAACCAGCGGTAGGGGCGGCTACAGAGCCACGCTTGTCGGCATAAATTGTTTGGTATTTTTGTAAATCTTTCGGAGCCTGCTTGATGTAAGGTGGTGTCGGGGCTTCGCCGATATCGTCAATTAGTTTTGCCAGCTCATTTCCCGAATGGTTGAATTGGAGGGTGAAGACCTCCTCATCGCGCCCGGAAACTTTGGCTGTCAGGCTTTCGGCAAAAGCAATTGTCATCCCCTCGGATCCCTTTCCGGGCTTCAGGAGCGCGGTCCAGGTATCAGGGGCTTGTTCTTCGAGCAGTAAAACCTCGATCCTGCCACCGGTTTCTTTTTGCCCTCGCAACCGGGCCGGAAAAACTTTGGAATCGTTGAACACCAAAACATCCCCGTGGCTCAATTCATTTTCGATATCATAGAAGTGCAAATGCTCATATTTTATGTTTTGCGTTTTGCGTTTTGCGTTCACAATAAACAACCGCGAGTGGTCTCGCGGAGTGACTGGTTCCTGAGCAATCAGCTCAGGCGGAAGTTCGTAATGAAACTCTTTGGTAAGCACTAAGGTTTACGGTGTCTCTTTTCTGTATATTTAAGAAGAGGTTTGATCTGCCTGACAGATCGGGTCTTACCCTCAAAAAGCTCCGATAATTCCATTTTGCTCTTTTCTTCCATCTCGCTTTTCAGCATAAGGACAACCTTCTGAACTTCGTAAGGCTTGGGAATCCGCAGAAACTCAAACATCTCAGTGGTCGCGGCAGTCTGCACGAAGATTGTTCCGTATCCCAGCAAGGTTCCCCAAAAGCCGACAACTTTGGCGCTGACATCCTCAATATCTTCCAAATCCAGTTCGGAAATCTGGCGGTTGAAGAGCGCGTTTTGCTTGATTTCAACAATACGCTCATTAGTAACCATCCAGACGTCCAGATAATAATCCACCCAGCCGATAAACATAATCAACCAGACCATCAGGGCCACAATCGCTCCCAGGGTGAAAATAATTATTTCGGCATCAGCACTCTCGTTGACTGCCGGGATATACATGTAACCCAAATACAGGACCCCTTCGATAATAGCTCCGATGAAAGCTGTTAATACTAGATGGCCAACAAAAACAATCCAATGTCGGCGGGTGAAGAGGATTATTTTTTCGTTTTCGTGTTGTTCGGGAAAGAAATGACCTTCGCGGCGCATATGGTTAGAATATCAGGTTCCAGGCAATTCCGATTATTACAACCGAAATGATTATATAGATGGCGGTTGATATGATTGTGAGATCTCCCTGAAAACCGAAGCGGAAAGCGTGATACAAGGCAAAGATAGAATAGATGAGGAAGAACAGTAGGAAGACCAGGAAAATTATCTTGATGGCAACAATCGTAGTTATCGGGGCGTCCGGGAAAAAGACCGAGTAAAGATACATGCCCAAGAAAAACAAGCCAATTGCAAAAAATATACTAATTAGGAGTCCCCAATTATAAACCTTAGGTCGCGGTCTTTCCGGCGACTCCATTTTTTCTAACGGACTTTCCCTAAGATCATCTTGACGCATGGTTTTATTTTACTATTTCTCTTCTCCCTTGGCAAATGCCTCTTTTTGGCTGTCCGGGCAGCCGCAGTAGGTCTGCTCATAGAGTTTGGCAGCCTTAGCTAATTTCCTGCCCCGGGTGAAAAGAGGCCTGAAGCCCTTAAATTTTTTATTACCCGAATCAGGGTAGAAGAAATCGACATCGAATTCGCGGGCATATTTTTCTCCCAACTTGCGAATCATTTCAATGTCCTGGTGCGGGCTGGCCAGGAGCGTGGAGGTATAGACATCCATATCCATCTGCTGTGCCTGCCGGGCGGTTTCTTTTAAACGAAGATCATAACAAGCTGTGCATCTTTCAGCGGGTGATTGGCAACCTTGTATGGCCTGTTTGTATTCTTGGGCATAATCCTCGGCAGTCTTTTCGTGAATTAAGTCAACCTGTTTCGTTTTCAAATATTTTCGCAGCGAATCGAGTCTCTTTTCATGTTCCGCCAGGGGCTGGATATTAGGATTATAGAAAAAACCCGTTACGTCGAAGCCCTCCTTTTGGAGTTTCTCAATAATGGCAGTGGCGCAAGGGGCGCAACAAATGTGTAGAAGTATACTGGGCATATTATTTTTCCAGTTTCTTTAAAATATCTGCCAGGACCCAGTCCGGGGTTTGATATTTGGGAATTTTTTGATTATGTACCGGGCCGTGGAAATCACTACCGCTGCTGGGTATAAGGTTGTATTTTCTGGCCAGGCGAATGTATTTGTCTTTCTGTTTACTGTAGGGCGGTCGCGGAAAAGCTTCGATGCCGTCAATGCCGATACGCTTTAGGCTGCGGAGAAGTTTCTCGATAGAAATTCTGGGCTGCAGTTCCTTGCTGAACCAGGGGTGGCAGAAAATAGCTAGTCCGCCAGCGGCCTGGATTCGCTTGATGTCGCTGGCAGTACTCTCTTTCTGGTAGCGAACATAGGCCGGCTTACCTTGTGAAATCAGGGCCTGGATAACATGAGAAGCCGTCAGCTTTTTGCGGGTGAACTTTTTCAGCAATTCTTGGTTAGCAGACTTTTCCAACAGAGCCTGGGCAATATGGGGACGATTTACAACTCCCCCGGCTTTGGCGCGGACTTCTTTGAAAGAAATCTTAAAACCCAGTTTCTGTAATTTTTTGACAATTTGCCGGGCTCTTTTTACCCGTGCTTCCCGGTAGCGGCGGAAGCGCTGGCGTAGATTTCGGTTGGTGTGGTCTATACCCAGACCGGCTATGTGCAGGTTATAGCCTTTGTGCACAGAACTCATTTCTACGCCGGGGACGGTCATAATATTATATTTCTTGCCAGCGCGTAAAAATTCGGGGACACCTTTGACTGTGTCGTGATCAAAAAGCGCGATAGCCTCGTGCCCGGCCCGCTTAAATTCCCGCACCAGTTTGGTGGGAGAAAAATCTCCATCGGAGGCATTAGAATGTAGATGGAGGTCTATTTTCATTTGATGTCGGACATTTTATATAGATAGATGGGACCTACGTTGTAAGCTTTTTCCGGCTCGGTGACAAGGCTAGGTTTCCAGCCGTCGATAGCAAAAGCGTAGGAAAGAACTCGGGCAGACGGTTTAAGCTCCGATTCTAGTTTCTCGCGCCAGGTTTCCTTTAGCGAATCTGGAGTCATGAAGTTGACAATAACATCTGCGTCAGAAAAAGCAACTGTGCGCGAGTCTTTGAATAATATTCGGGCATTTGTTTCAGTTTTGCGCAGCTTGTGCCACAACTTTGCTGTCAGGTACACCGGCGGCGAGATCTCAAAACCCACAGCTTTGGCCTGGTAATCCCGGGCAGCGGCAATTACTAAGCGACCGTCGCCGCAGCCTATATCGTAAACTTTCTCATCAGGTTTAATTTCTGCCAGCTCTAACATTTTCTCAACTGCCCGTGGAGGAGTCGGTAAATAGGGCGCCCCCTTGACGTGAGCGACCCAAAGCCAGTAAACAATGGGTCCGGCGGCGGTCAGGATGATAATACCAGTGATTGGTTCCATTAGACTTGGTAAGAAAAGATGTATCCGGGATATGATTTGGCTTTGACTTTGTCTTGTAAATCCAGCCCGGGAATTTCGAAGGCGAGCGAGATCACCCGGGAACCGGGCTTGAGTTCACGCTTCAGTTTCTTGGGCAGCAACAGTTCGTTGGTAGTCGGGAACATATAGATTAGGATCACGTCCGCCGGGCTCAGATCTGTCCATAGAAAATCCCGGAAACGCAGCTGTGCCGGCGAGCGTTTGGCAATTTTGCGCAGATAAGACCAAGGATACATCACCGGGGAGATCTCCAGGCCGACAGCCTTAGCCCCCTGCTTGGCCGCGGCAAAAATCAGGCGCCCGTCGCCACTGCCAAGGTCATAGACGGTTTCTCCCGGCTTGATTGCGGCTAACTCCAACATCTGGCTGGCCACTCTCTTCGGGGTCGGTACCGGTGGTGCTCCGACGATCAGAGTGTAGGCAGTGATCAAAACCACGGCTAAGATAGCGATGATAATTATCCATTCC
>CAZLGC010000028.1:6350-14192 GCA_964559275.1 uncultured Candidatus Saccharibacteria bacterium | reverse complement strand
GTAGCCCTGTGGATCTGCCAGAAGTACTTCGTAAAACTCCGGCTGCAATTTGATAAAGCATTTCTCAAAGTAGCTCTCAAGCAAAGCGTTCTATTTGCTATCACAAACATTTTCATCGCTATTTATTTCAAGATTGACACAGTCATGTTAGAGAGCATGAAAGGAGCGCTCGAGGTAGGGTATTATAACACCGCTTACGAACTCGTGTTTGCGTTCATGTTCATTCCGTCAGTTGTCTCAGGTGCAATCTACCCTGTCATCTCTCGATTCTACAAAGAAGACAAGAACAAAATCGGCGCTCTAGTTGGCCGCCTCATCAAATACTACACCCTGGCGGCGGTGGCCTTGATCGTTTTCTTAACCCTTCTTGGCGCGCCCCTGATCAGGCTCTTCTTCGGCGCCGAGTACGAACCCTCTATTCCTTTATTCAAGATACTAACCTTTGTTTTGCTTTTTGTCTTTACAAATTTCTTGGTCGGAACATTGCTCAATGCTTCCAACAAACAGCATGTCACCACGATCGCTGCCGGGGTGTGCGCCGCCATCAACATCGGTATCAATCTGGTTCTGATTCCCACCTATGGCGCGGCTGGCGCTGCAATTGCGACCATTATCACAGAATTCACTCTCGGCTTGATCTCGTTTATGTATTTGAACCAAAAACTATATCCTGTCTTCACGGGAGCTAACATCAAAAAAGCACTCCGCCTGGTCGTTGTTATAGCCGTGACAGGGTTGATTGCGTACTATTTAGGCCAGTGGAATATCTGGGTCGCAACGCCGGTTAGTCTACTGGCATTTGCTGGACTAGTATTCGCCTTGCGTTTATATACTGGTAAGGACCGCAATTATGTGAGAGAAATAATCAGTATGCGTAAAGGAAAAGTGCACGAGGAAATCGAAACCGACGAATAGAAAAACAGCCTGAGAAGCGCTGTTTTGTTATAGATATTTTCCAGTTGCCTGAACAACGTCATTTACTTCTATTCGCTCCAGGCAGCCGTGATTGAAGTAGTCACATTCCGTTTTGAAGCAAGGTGATTTGTCGCAATCATCAGCGTGCGTCAAAACAGTGTGTTGATCGCCCCACGGCCGCCACATCGAAGGATAGTCTGTACCGCTATGGAGATCAATCACCGGTGTTCCCATGGCAGCTACAATATGCATCGGTCCCGAGTCGTTAGAAATATAGAGATCTAGCTGCTTGCCCAGCGCTGCCAGTTCCAGAAGAGAGCTCTTGCCAGCAGTGATAATCGGGGCGGGAACTATATCTCGAGACACCCGCTTTACTAACTCAACATCGCCGGGACCACCAGTCGTGATAATGGTTCCTTGATACTCAGCCTGCAGCTTCCTGGCAAGCTCGTTGAACCTGGCTGCCGGCCACTGTTTAGCCGGAGTACCGGCGCCCGGATTGATTCCAAGCAGCGGCCGCGGCAAATCAGCAACCAGATTTTGCGCCCATTTGTCAGACTCTCTTGATGTCTTTAGAACAAGTTTGGGATCATTGGTCGCTGCCCCCAGAGCTTCGGCAATGCGCAGATTCCGTCGGACGACGTGTTCGCGCGGATCTTTTTGTTTTACCTTCAGTGTCAGCAGACCATCTTTGCCCGGAACCTCAAAGCCGATTCGGTTAGGTATGCCGGCGGCCCAAGCAAACCAGCGAATCAATTTATTACGACTACGTGCCATTACCGCCAAGTCATACTTGTTAGACCTGACCTTAAAAAAGGTGTCCCATTTCTCCGGATCGGACTGGCGACCCCGTTTGAATTGATTGAAATTGAATACGATCACCTCGTCAACGTCGGGATTATTAACGACGATATCCTCAGCCCAGGAGCCAACCAGTATATCTAGCTTTGATTCGGGAAAGCGTTGCCGCAGAGCCCGGATCATCGGGGTAGCCAGTAAAACATCCCCGATATGATCGGGCTGGATTATCAGAATCTTTTTGTAGTCTGATTTAGTCATTACTGATTGCCTTGTGATAGGTTGCTAGAGTCTGACGGGCGGCATTTTGCCAAGAAAATTGCTGAGCCTGAACCTCTCCCTTAGCAACGAGCTGCTTACGCAGTGATTTATCGCTAGAAATTTTCTGCATTGCCTGGGCAATTTCTGTGACCGAATGAGGGTTTACTTTCAGGGCCGCCTCTCCCGCCACTTCGACAAGTGAAGTGTTGTTGCTGGTTAGGACCGGCACCCCAGATTGCATGGCATCAAGTACCGGTAGCCCAAAACCTTCCGCCAGCGACGGAAATAAGAACGCCTGCGCAGCTTGATACAGGGCAGTTTTTTGATCGTTGTCTACGTATCCGCAGAAAATGACATCCCTTTCTAGGCCTAGTCCTTTGACAGCAGCAAAAACACTTTCATATTTCCATCCCTTCTTGCCGGCAATTACCAGCGAGAGCTCAGGTTGTGATTTGCGAACTCTGGCAAATGCTTCGATTACCCGCCGCAGATTCTTACGCGGCTCGATAGTGCCGATGTAAAGCAGGAAAGGCCTGGTGATGTTGTTGGCAGCCAGAAAGCTGGTCTCTGGTTTCGTCTGGGTAGTGGTTACTCCTTCGTAAATGACATCAATGTCTTCCGGCCGTCTTCGAAAATGTCTAGCAACTTGACGCTTAGTGTATCTAGAAACGGCTATAATCCGAGTCGCTTTTTTGATTGCTTGGGGCACCAGTTGACGGCGCCAGAACCAACCCGAGACACCATCCGGAAACCATTCCGGATGGTCGTAAATGATCAAATCATGAACGGTTACAACCGTTGGCCCTTGGTAGAATAGGGGCGTAACGTTTGCCGGGCCGTGCAATAAATCTAATTTTTTATCTGCTAAAAACTTAGTTAGTCTTTTATATTTTGTATACGGCCACCAGGTCTTACGCTCCAGGACCTCGCTCGGGTAAAAATCGACATCAACCGCTGGTTGCCCAGACAAGTCATTCGCAACAGAGGAATCCTTTAGATCCGGATGTAGAAAAAGACAAAGCCGGAGTTTGCGATCAGAAAGTCCGGCAAGCACCGTGACTAGGTGCCAAACGTAGTGCTCAATCCCGGCCCCGCCACCTCCCGGGGTTAAAATTTTCTGGCAATCAATGCCTACTCTTTTGGGCATGAGATTCAAATTGCGCGAAAAAATTATTCATCTGAGCAGCGATAGCCTCATTTGAATAAAGTGAAATGGTCCGCTTGAAGCCACTTTGGGCAATAGAATTATAGAAAGACTTGTCAGACATAAGCTTTTTGATGCTCTGGGTCAACGCCCCGACGTCACCTTCTGGAAAAATCAACCCCGCTTTGTCGATTACATTGGGAATCTCGCCCGAGTCACTGCCAATCACGGGCGTCTGGCAAGCCATCGCTTCAGGAATAACCCGGCCAAACTGCTCTTTCCAGGAACTGGTCGTTATTGAAGGCAGGACTAAAACATTGAAAAGATTCATGTAGCGGACAACGTCTTGGTGACTAACTGCTGATACAAACTTGACGCGATCGGTAATCCCCAGTCTTTTGCTAAGAGACGACAAGGCTCCCTTTTCCGGACCGTTGCCGATTATGATCAAAGAACAGGTTTCCGGCAACTGTCCCACGGCTTGAATCAAAGAAGCAATGTTTTTCTCAGGCAACAAACGTCCCACATATCCGATAACAAACTTTCCGGACAGTCGTAGTTGGCGACGAAAATCATTAGTATCCAGGGGGCGGAACTGTTTGGGATTAACACCGTATTGCGGAATGACCGCCAGCGGTTTTTTAAATCCCTGGGCGCGCAAAATGTCATGACCTTCCTGGTTTCCAGCAATCGCTCCGTCAGAATTTTCCAGTACTATTTTCTCTATCCGGCGCTTTCGTCCTTGGTATTTTTGCTCTATGTTCTCCCAAGTAAAAAATATAAACCTGGCATCAAAACGCTGGGCAGCTTTGAGCGCCTGGGAGGTTGACTCCGCCTGAGGTTCATTTTCGGCGTAAATCAAATCTGGTTGAAAACCACGAGCATAGCCCGTCAGCCCCAGGTAGAAATGGCGCCGTAGGCTTCCCGAAAAAAAGCTAGGTAAAGTCTTCACAAACAACCCCCCGGATTGCCTGTCCTGAGCTTTGACATCGCGACCACCGCCTTCCTGGCGTTTTTTTTGCGTAATTAGAAGCACTTTGTGGCCGTGCGAATTGGCTAGATAATCATACTTTTCTTGATATGACTCCAGCAGAGCGGAGTGGGATATTGCTAAAATTTTCATTTTACTTTGAATAGTTGTAAATTTATTTCCTGATCTACAATTTCATCAGGAGGCAATGCTTGTTGTTGGCGATGGACATCGTAGACATCCACCTGACCGTCCGTTTCTTCAAAAATTGCTGCCAAACCCCACAGAGGTTTTTCCAGTTCGGGGTATTTCAGGTTAATCTCTTCAACCAATTCTAGTTGCGAGTCTAGGAAAAGCGGATGGTGGGCGTAATCATTATCGCTAAGGATATAAATATTTTTACAAACTGCCATCACTTCAGTCAAATCGGAACCCTCCTCAAAGCCCTCCAGGGATGGCAAAACGTCAACTCCGTAAAGGAAATGCAGATAATATGCCCATTGCTGCCACTGCCAGCCGGGTCGCATCAAAACCAGGTCATTTTCGTCAAAGCGACTGGCCAAGTCAGCCAGCTGTTCGGCGGCCCCGGCTTTCTCTTGGTGCCATAGAATCGGGCCTGCCACCGCCAGGTTGATTACGACTATAATGACCAAGCTGACAACAAAGGCCTTTTTGGAAATACGAAACCTAGCCAAAGCGATTGCAGCCAATAGCATGACCAGCGGTACAAAAACAGCCACAAACCGACGCATGAACCAGGGATGATCCAGGGCAATATAAGGATCTAGAATAAAAACAGCTGATGGGGCCGCAACTAGAATCAGTAGGTACGTCAGGCGCTGGTATATTCGTTTATAGAAACCAAGGAAAACAACCGCAAAGAAAATTGCCAGCAGATACTGGTTGAAGATTTCGAATACAAACTGGCTGCGATAAAAATCCCACTTAATTTCCGGGATCTGCGTATGAACATACCAGTAAAAGATAATTTGGCCGGCCAGGAACACCAGACCGCCTAAGGCCCAATACAATTTCCAGAAATTGAACTTTGATTTCCAGCGATATCTGGCCACAGTCCGCAAGGTATAAAGAACTAGGATTACAATCAGCAAAATTATGCCACCGGCAACAACCATAGGCTTATCGAAGACACCGGAAATAGCTGAAAAAATACTTTGCCCCTGTTCAAATACATAGTCACCGCCGTACCTGGACACGTAGAGTTGGAATATTGAATAGATAGCAATTGGTGCGGCCAACCAAAACCATACGAGCGATTTGAATTTGAACTGGCGACGCCACCAGACCAAAGTGATTAGCAGTACCAGAATGTATGCTCCCAGATACAACAAACCTTCACCACGAACTGTGAGCGAAAACGCAATTGGCGTCAGACCTGCCAACAACCAGCCCAGGTGCCGGCGACGGACACCGACAATAAAACAAGCTATTCCGCCCCAGATTGCCAACATCATTAGGTCCTCTGACGTCCAACGCCGGGCAAACCAAATCACAGCATAAGAGGTACCGGTCAATATGGCGGCCGCGAGGCCGCCGTGATGCGAAGACAAACGGCGTCCAATTAGGTAAATAGCTGTCAGTGACAAAAAGAGTAGGGGAATATTAGCCCAACCTAGCAATCCTATCCCTCCCCAAAGGTAGGCAACAGCCAGGTAAACAGTGTAGCCGGGCAGAAACTGAGAGGTGTAGCTTTCGTTGCCCAGTGCCGTCAGACCATGAAAAGGTCGCGCCAATTCATCGGTGAAACTAAGGATACCAGTTTCAGAAATTTTCAGTCCGGCAGTGAAATAGCTTACCGGATCCCGCCCTAGGGCAAGGTCATGGTGGAAAAAACCGATGAAAATACAAATTGCCAAAATTATCACCACCGCAACGGCGTCATGGCGAGATATTTTCCAGCGGTGGCGAGGCCATAGCCAAGACAGAAAGTACAAAACACCGACAATTATCGTTGTCAGGAGTAGAGAGGTGCTACCAAAAGCTCCTTGCACAGCCAGAAACACCAGTGCTGTCAGCCAGGCAAAAAAAGCTATGACCCCTCGCAGAACTAATTGTTCAAGTGAGATTTCAGGCATTGAGCAGTTGATCAACTGCGGATTTGACCTCGTCTACTGTTATTAATTCTAGGCAGCTAGGCTGGCGCTTGCAATCTGTCTGCGGACAAGGTGAACATTCAACTTGGTGATAAAGAACTTTCGATTCAGTTTGCCAAGGCCCGTAGCGTTTAGGAGTGTTTTGGCCAAAGAGAGCCACTACCGGCGCCTGTACAGCCGCGGCGATATGCATTGGGCCGGAATCATTGCCTATAAAAACCCGAGCTTTTTTGATAATTGCCGCAGTCTCTGCTAATGAAGTCTGTCCGGCTAAATTGATGACGCCTTCCCGATTCAAATCAGAATTGTCGATCCGGGCCGATTCTTTTTCAGTTCCGATAATTACCGTTCGCAGCTGGTATTTCTCTAGTAGGTACTTGGCAAGTTCGGCAAACCTCTCCTGTGGCCACTCTTTTGGCTGCCAGCCGGCAAAAATATGCATCACGGCATATGGTTCATCCCTGGTAATACCATTTTCCTGCAAAATCAAACCAGCTCTTTTCTCATCCTTAGTTGTCAAATGAAAACGCAGCTTGTGTTTCTCGTTGCCGGGACACGGGCGCACAAACTTGACAATACCCAGCTTCCTTTTTGCCTCGTGCTCAAGACCTACGTAGGGCGCAATATTGGTTAGCCAAAAACCACCGCTACGGATGGCCTGAGAAACCCGCACCGGAATATTAAGTCGGTAGAGTATATAAATTGTTCGTAAATCCGCGCGCAGGTCAATACCCAGGTCATAAGGGTGACCGGCCACTTTCTTGATAGCCGCTGCAGCTTTTCGTGCTATCGCCAAATCCTGCGAAAAGCCGCCGCTATTAGCAGACAAACGCGGCACATCAACTGGTATCAACTTGTCAATGTCAGGGTTTTCCCGCAAGACAGCTTGGCCGCCCGGACGTACCACCACATCAATTTGAGCCTGTGGGAAAGCCTGGCGCAAACAAGCCAAAGCCGGGGTGGAAAGCAGTACGTCTCCGATCTCATCGAGCTGCAAAACCAAAATACGGCGCGGTTCAGTTTCCGCCAGGTTAACCCGCCGTAGCCGTTGCCAGCCCCAGATTAGGTGGCCGCCAACATTTACTAGGCCGGCAAGGATGGCTGTACGCGGGTTTTTAATTTTGTACTTTTCCGCCATCTAGCATTTTTTTCGCCGCCGCCATAACTACAGGGACGGTGATTTTAGTGAAGCAACGTTGTGCTTGGGTGGGGTCAATTTTGGCAGAGGTTGTTGTGAAAGGATATTTAAGAAGAGAATTGCATCCCGGATCAGTTATAACAATAGCTCTGTCTGTATATGGTTTGGTGCGGGTAATATTGGTGGGGCCGAAGATAGCCACCACTGGTGTCCACATGGCAACCGCCAGGTGCATCAGACCGGAATCGTTAGAGATCATCAGGTCGCACTCCTTGAGCAGGGCAGCTACAACCGGCAGTTTCTGCTGGACCATATGGCATTTAGTTTTCATCGCGTCTCGCATTTTGGCCACCTCGTCCGTTTCGTCCGGGCCGGCGAAAACCAGCACCTGGGTATTCATTTCCCCCTGGATTTGATCTGCCAGCTTGGCAAAACGATCAGTGGGCCAGCGCTTGGAAGCAAAAGCATAATCCTGACTTGACCCGATGTGCATACCTACCAA
>CAZLGC010000028.1:4414-6250 GCA_964559275.1 uncultured Candidatus Saccharibacteria bacterium | reverse complement strand
CAAGCTATAATCAAACTTTTGACGCCGCAGCTTCCTGATAAATCGCAAACGTGCTCCCAACTTACCCATATCCAGGAGTGAATCCTTGGCAAAATCAAAAACCTGCACTTCATCGACTAGGGGACTACCAGCAACCGGAGAGACAAATGCCGAGCTGGTGCCAACAAAAGTTATATGAGCGCCAGGAAAGCGACTCCGGATAGCCCGTAGGGTGGGCGTAAACATGATTGTACAACCCATTCCCGAAGCAGAAATTACTAGAATTCTTTTCATAGATATACCAAAAATATGTGCTCTCAAAATCCCGAGACCACTAGTAAACAACGTTTATTTTACCCTGAATTTACCATTTACGCAACAAAAAAAACAGCCCCAAGGGCCATTGTTTTCTTGCTTAGCCCAGCCACCAACGAACGCCATCAAGAAGATTTTTGGCTCGGTAATCAGGATTTATAGGATATTGGTCCCGAGACTCTTTACCGGCGTAACCGGTTCCTACTAATACCGTTCGACAACCAGCATTTTCACCCATTTTGACATCGGCAGTTTTGTCTCCGAAAACACAACTGGACGCCAGGTCTATTTCCATTCCCTGGCTTCGAAAATGATCACGAGCGGCATCAATCAATCCTGTCTGCGGTTTGCGACAAGTACATTTTTGATTATAAGGCTCGATAGCTTTGTGTCTTTCCTTATGCGGTAAATGCGGACAATACCAGACGCCGTCAATGTAAATACATTTCTGGAGCAAGTCGTTAGTCATTTTGTTAGTCAGGAGCTGGAAATCACATTCCGAATACTTGCCACGGCCAATCCCAGACTGCCCGGTTGTTATTACGACTAATACCGAGGGGTCATTTGTCAGCAACTGCAGAGCCTCAATCGCACCCGGGATATATTCGAAATCATCCCAGCGGAAAAGATACTCCTTATCCTTGTTGATGACACCGTCGCGATCTAAAAAGGCCGCCCGAATTAAGTTTCCCTTACGGGACGCTGTCTTAGCTGGATTATTCTTGTTTAGGATACCATCCGTATTCATCTGGAATCCGTTTTGATAGCTTCTTTTAATTCTTTCCGGGAAAGTGTGGCTGTCCCGACTTTGCCAACCACGACACCGGCAGCGTAATTAGCTATTTCGGCAGCTTTGACCAAATCGGCGCCGGCCGCCAGCGCTAGCGCCAGACCAGCGACCACAGTGTCGCCGGCACCAGTTACATCAAAAACTTCCTTAGCCTTGGTTTTGATATGAACTGCTTTATCCTCCCGGTCAATTATTGAAATTCCTTCCTCGCTCCGAGTAAGCACAATATTTGAATCAAGCTCCCTGGCCAAACTACGACCGGCACGCAAAACGTCATCACCGTTGCCGTACATCTCCAGGGCTTCTTTGCGATTCGGGGTCACAACTGTCGCCGAAGCATAAAAATCTTTGTGCACTGGCTTGGGATCGATTATTACCGGTATGTCTTTCTTTTTGCATTCGGCTATAGCCTGCCGGGCTACTTTTAATGATAGCACACCCTTCGCGTAGTCCGAAATAACCAACGCCTTAGCGCCGTGCAAAGCCTTTTTGAGCGCCGCAATCAGCCTTTTCTCCACCGCCGGAGCTACCGTGTCCGCCAACTCCTCATCGATCCTCAGCAACTGATGTTGAGGTACACCCATGATACGGGTTTTTGTTATAGTCGGGCGTTTGTGATCAACAACTAGGGTATTGGCATTAATTCCTTTTTCTTTCAAAGCGTCAACCAAGATTTTCCGGTTGCTGTCGGCACCGACCACACTAACAACCTGAACCTTCCCTTCTAAGGATTTGATGTTATTGGCAACATT
>CAZLGC010000028.1:0-4314 GCA_964559275.1 uncultured Candidatus Saccharibacteria bacterium | reverse complement strand
CCACACTAACAACCTGAACCTTCCCTTCTAAGGATTTGATGTTATTGGCAACATTAGCTGCTCCGCCGGGCGCATAAGTTTCTCGCTGCACATGAACTACTGGAACAGGGGCTTCCGGAGATATACGCTCAACTTTACCCCAGATACTGCTATCCAGCATGACATCACCTAAAACCACCACCTTTTGCCGGGAAAATTTGGCTATGAGTTTGTTTGCAAAGCCTGGAGTCATATTTACTTTAATTCCGCTTCGGCGATTTCGCAGATAGTATGCAAAATCACCTCATGGCATTCCTGGATACGGGGAGTATCTTTGGAAGGAGCTTTGATAGCCAAATCAACCATCTTAACAACATCGACGCTTTTGTCACTGAGCAGTCCGATTGTCTTCATCTTTTTGCCACGAGCCTCTTTGAGAGCGTAAGCAATATTGGCCGAGTGGCCATCTTCCTTCAATTCCACATCACTGGTGGTGATCGCAATAGCTATATCACCAGGCTGTCCGAAGGCAGTAATCCATTTTCTGAACACATCGAAATAGCCGTCATCATTAGCAATCGCAGTCAATACGGAGGTGTCCGGGTGCAACGCCATCGCGGGAAGGGGGTCACGCTCAATCTTGAATTTGTTCACAAATTCACCGGTGAAATGCTGGGCATCAGCGGCACTGCCACCGTTTCCGAAAATCATTATCTTTTTACCGTCCTTGATAGCCGCGACTATCATTTCAATGGCTTGAGCGACTTCGCTGGTAATAGTCTCGGCGGCCTTCTCTTTGACCGCGGCACTATCCAGAAACATCTCTTTTATTTTCTCTTTCATAAGAGTTTTTCTTGGGTTTATTTAATAGACGTGTACGAACATAATACCAAATAATGGCCGCCCCGGCCAACAGCGGGGCTACATACAAAGGATCTTCCGGCCAGAACAGGCCCCACTCAGTCCCTTTCAATGAGAAAGGAAATAGCCAGGGGTAAGCGTATGAGCCCAGGTGTTTCTGGAGAGCGTCAAGTCCCAGATGAGTAGCAACCCCTAGCAGCAACCACCAAAAAGCCGCCCAGCGGATATCCTTTTCGAAAAACTGAACGATGATGACACAAAATAATATCAGGAGCAGGGGACTATGTAGCGAGGTGAAAAACCAATAAGCGGAATAGTTGTCTGGGAAGAATAAGAAAAATAGACGGGTCACGTCCGGCAACACTGCCCCTAGCAACAAAAAGAAAACAAACCGATATTTCTTATCAGCAAAGAAGGAGGCAAACGCAGTGTGGGTTATCAGGTCAGGCATAAAAAATTAATACTTTTGTTTTTCTAGAAAAATAAACCGTCGCCAAGACCAACGATATTTCTTAAATAAAATATATATGATCAGCGCAATTGCCGGCAGCGAGAAATAGTATTTCAGTGGCCGCCAGGGATGAACATGGTAGTAGTCTATTTCAACCTCGGGGCCAGGTTTCACTATTCCCTCAAAGCTGATATCTTGACCTACCGAAACCCCCTCATCAGTTTCCGGGATAATACCGGTAAATTCATAGTTCTGGCTTGATAGTGTCAGCTGCTCGTTGTCGACGGACTTAATCTTGGCGTAGCGCACAGTGATTTCTGAGTCAGCCCTATCTTTATTTTCCAAAATCCTCTGCGGTGGAGGGTCCTCAATTGGACCAGCCAGGGCACCATAAAAGCAGCCGGCAATAATGGCAGCGGCTGCTAGCAGAATTATCCAGAGACGGTTTTTGTCGTTAAACATTATTTCTTATCGCTGTCGTGGCGTATTTTTTTCACCTGGAAAAGGGTCTCTTCGATGATTTTCCGGTTCCAGCCAATCGCGCTGGCCAGAAGTCCCATACAGAAAATAAGTACACCTAAAATCATCAGGACAGCGGCCAAGATAACAGATTGAATATGACCGGCGCCGCCGTCAGTGAAATAGAAGTATAGGAACCGAATTCCGAAGGCAACTCCGACCAGGAAGAATATTGAGCCGATGGTAAGAAAAACCTTTAGCGGTTTGTAAAGCAAGGTCATTCTTAGAATTACAGTCATCGATTTGCGGATATGACTGCCGATGCTTTTTATCAAACGTGATTTTCGCTTGACGGGGCGGGCCTTGATTGGGACTTCAGCAATCCGTAACTTCAGATCGGCCAGCTGGAAAAATGTTTCGTGGGTGTAGGTATGGTGTGACAGGATATTGATTCGCATAGCAGCCTCCCGGGAGTAAGCCCGGTAACCAGTAGAAACATCCATGCCGGGAATCCCGGCCAGTTGCGTCACCACGTAGCTTCCCGCCATATTGCCGTATTTATTCGCAAATGGCATCTTCTCGAGCTTGTCCACCTCACGTCCGGCAATAACGACGTCAGCCCTACCTTTCACTATCGGACGCACCAAATCACCCATACGGGCTTGATTATAGTGATTGTCGCCGTCAGTATTGACGATGACATCCGCGCCGTGAGACAAACAGAAATCCAGCCCCTCTTTGAATGTCTGAGCCAGACCGCGGTTTATCTTGCGGTCGATTACGTAATCGGCCCCGGCCTGGCGAGCGACTTGAACAGTTCGATCCCTAGAACCATCAGAAATAACTAAAACTTCCACGGCATCAAGGCCGGGGATTTGGCGAGGAATTTCCTTGATTACGTCAGCCAGGTTTTCCTGTTCGTTAAAACAGGGTATTTGGACGATCAGTTTCATTAAATTACAAACGTTAATGCGGCTGAATGATAACACGGAAAATCTTTTTTGTAAATGCAAAAATGCCCAAATACTAATTGCTCGTTTTTCGAAACATTTCCCTAAATTGCCTAATTTCACCCATTCGCCAGAGCCCAAATATATAGAGCAGAGCAATATCTCCCACCAACAGAGCGAGCTTGAGAGCCGTCGATATCCAAACATTATCGTGGCTCACAAACAAACTAGCCGCAAATACCAGCACTGCAATTGTCCAAACACCCCAGATTCTTTTCCAATTATATTTGATCGGATACCAGTGATTGGCGAAAAGATAGGTGAGTATAATGACAAATGCGAAGCAAATAACCGTCGTCGTCGCCGCACCCATCATGCCGTAAGGAGGCACAATGAAGTAGTTTAGAATTACATTGGCAATTGCCGGAATCATTACTACCAGCGGGTAGTATTTTGTCTTTTCTTTGATATGAATTCCGGGTGCCAAAACGAAGTGCATACCGTAGAAAACATAAGAGATCGCAACCAAAAAAACAACCTTATAAGCATCCCAGTAAGCCTCGCCGGCGAGAACTCGCAGGATCTCCGGCGCCAAAACACCCAGGACTAATGCCAGCGAGGTGGAGGCTATCGTGAAGTAGGTAAGGACCTTGGCATAAATTTGCTGGGCATCACCCCGACGGGAGACATCAAAGTACAAAGTCGGCCAGGCTAACTGAAACGGTGCCACTACGGCTATATTAACCAGCATTCCCAGTTTGTAACCAAGCGAGTAGATACCGACCTCGTCCGACGAGCGAAAGAATTCAATGAAGTACCGATCAGATAAATCCATAAACCACATCGCAATCGACGCCGGGATGATCGGCAGGCCAAAAATCCACAGTTTTTTCAGGAAGAAACCAGAAAACTTGAAACTGGCTGACTTGATAACATCTGGGACAAGAGAAAAAGCAACAATAGCAAAGGTAATCAGATTGGCAACCAGAATACCTTTGATGTCCAGCTCCAGCCAAATGATGAAATAGAAGTTGAGGCCGAGAACTGCAAAGAAGCGGAGTAGAAAAAGCGCGGTGTATTTCTTGGAGCGTTCTTGCACCCGCAGCAAGGCAAACGCCAGATTCATAAAAAGGCTGAAAAAAGTTGTAATGAGCAAAATCTGGAAAAGACCCGTCCACTCGGTCCCTCCCAAAAGCGCCTGGCTAAGCTGAGGAGAGAAGAATATGAGAACCGCCAGAATAGCGTACGCCACCGGCAGCACAAACATAAACAAAGTGCCGATCAATCGCTTGCGCTCCGTTTCGTTATGAGCGTCACGGAAATACGTTTTCATTAGCGCCGAGCCAAAACCGAACGATACCAGCATTAACAGAATGGCCCCAAAAGTATTGATGATCTCCAGGCGGCCGTAATTGGCCGGAACAATATAGCGAGTGTAGAGCGGAATCAACAAAAACGCCACCGCCGACTGAGCGACGGTGCCAATAGCATAAATAGCCGAATGTCGAAATAGACGCTTAAATTGGTTAAACATACGTCATCAATATAATCTATTTCCGCTTGAAAATAAAGGCATTTTCCTTTATTATATTAACGTATGAAAAAGACATTATT
>CAZLGC010000027.1:0-14840 GCA_964559275.1 uncultured Candidatus Saccharibacteria bacterium | reverse complement strand
TGGTTGTCTGTTTCATTTTCCAACTTGGCTAAATTAGCGTCATACTGCTCGACCTGTCCGGGTTTATTGACTGTGTAGAACAAACTGTGCGCATCTACCCAGTTCCAGTTAAAATAATCCAGGTCTTCGGGGTAAGACTCATCATTCAGTTCTGCTGAAGTAACAGCAGCACCGTTGCCAAGTGTGTTCCCAAAGAGAGTATCACTACAAGTACCAATCAGGTTAGGATACTGCAGCGGGTTCGGATCCTCGTCCTTAAACTGAATAGCAACGTAGATAGTACCGGACCCATCTCGATCAGCCCAATCAGCATATACTATACCATCATTGAAATCATCGCCATCAAAACTGGCTTTAGTGAAAGCCGCTCCAATGTCATTGCCGTTTTCATCGGCAACATAAATATCAGCAATACACTGATCATATTCAACCGGATCACCCAAACCACCGCTTTCCCAGCCATAGATGTCAGCGAACGTGATCTCGGTCGGATTTCCAGTGTACGTTAGATCCACTTTGAAAAGAGCCACACTATCCAGCTCTTCGCCGGGAACATCCCACTTCGATGGGTCTACTTTGTCTGTCTGAGTACCCCAGATGGTGGTTTTTACAATCCCCCAGCTGACTTCCTGGGTCGGGGTTCCCGATACCTGGACGCCGGCAATCTGGATACTTCCGCCCGGGCCGGTGAAACGAAGTTTGCCGTTTTCTGGAATATATATAGTCAGCGGTTCCCCTCCAATATTGTTGCTGCAAGTTCTGGATATCGGCTCAAAAATGCTGTTGTCATTGACACACTCACCTTCTCCCGCTTTGACATCTTCTATCCTCTTTGAAGCTACCGGTATACCGCTCGGATCCAGGGCTTCAATTACCAAGGGCTCACTTTGTGTATCCGCGGAACTGAAATAACCCAGCATCATGGTGAGATCATATTCCCCCTCCGGCCAAGCACCGCCAGGGTAACCGGAAGATAGATCCAAGACTACCGGGCCAACCTGGTCATGCATGGAACACTGTTCTCCCGGAGGTCCTTCTAAGCCGCAATCCCAACGAGAAGTTAGGGCTGGATTGAAAGGCGGATTAGGAGCGTTCGGACCATAATTTTCACCGGGCAAATCGGGGTTCTGGGTTACCGTATAGGTTTCGCCAGTAGTAGTCGTACCATTGCGCAGCTCAATCCAGCCGGTGTTAATTTCCTCGCGGGGTACACCGATCAATGTCGCAATTTGGTCCCAATAAGCAAAAGTTACAACGCTAAGTACCGCCACCGCAACTACGATAATGGCGATCAGGATTGTGTTCCGTCTTGTCATATTTGTTGATTTTTAGCCCAAACAAGCCAAAAACGGCTTGATTCGTTCTAAGTTATGATAAATAAAGTTATTCACAACAGAACAAAGCTTTTTTCACTATTCATTATATCATTTCAAATGGGCTTAGTCAATGTGTAAAATGAAATCTAGTCAAAACATACCCAAAAAGAATAGAGGTCGGATATTATCCGACCTCTATCTCTATTCTTTAGGAATCTATTTCAGGTTAGCTTTGCCGCCGGCATCTTCAATCTTTTTCTTGGCTTCCTCGGCATCCTTCTTCGGCATTTTCTCTTTGAGAACCTTGGGAGCACCGTCGACTAAGTCCTTGGCGTCCTTGAGTCCTTTACCAGTAATCTCGCGCACAGCTTTGATGACCTGAATCTTCTGGTCACCGGCTTCCGCCAGCTCCAGATCAAACTCAGTCTTTTCCTCTTCACCGCCGCCGGCTTCGCCGCCGCCGCCAGGTGCCGCTACCGCTGCGACTGGAGCCGCCGCGGACACACCGAATTTGTCTTCCAAGACCTTGACCAGCTCAGAAAGTTCCAAAACGCTCATTTTTTCCACTTCTTCAACGAGCTTTTTGAATTTCTCCGGGACTTCAACGTCCTTTTTTTCTTCCTTAGCTTCTTCTTTGGTTGCAGGTTTTTCTTCTGCCATATAATTGGTAATTATTTACGCTAAATTAAGAATATTAAGCTTTAGCGTCTTTAATTGAATTAATAACATTGACTAAACCGCGCAGATTACCGGCTAAAACGTTAACAAAGCCGGATACCGGCGCATTGATAGTACCCACTAATCTGCCCAGCATTTCCGGCTTGGTCGGAAGTTTGGCCAGCTCAACAACCTTTTCTTTCTTCAAAATATCCATATCCAGAATTCCCAGGTTAATCTCTGGTCTCTTTTGCTCTTTGGCAAATTCATAGACCACTTTAGCCGGGGCAATTTCATCTTTGCCGGCAAATACCGCTGCCATCTGCCCGGTCATCTGCTCCATCTTCAGCTCCTTGCGTTTTGATTTCTCCAGCGCCAATTTGATAAGAGTGTTCTTAGCAATCACAATCGAGGCTCCGGTCTCCCGTAGCTTGGCCCGCAGTTCATCAAAATCAGCCACGCTCAGTCCGGCGTAGTCTACAAAAACCACACTGGGTGCATTATCAAAGTTAGTAACCAGTTCTTTGACGATTTCTTCTTTTTGCTGGCGAGTAATAGCCATAGGTTTATAAAATCCTGCTCATAAGGACAGCAGGAAAACTTAAAGATAACTAGTATCTTTGGTGTTCTCGGCTGGAATTACCCTCGCTAGGCTCAGACTGAGCCTGTCGAGGCACCCGCTGTCTTAGAACGATTAAATCTATATTGTAGATACATGATAGCTCATCTGATTGTGTTGTCAAGTATTCTTTGTCAGCCTTGCGCCCGGTGAACCGTTAAGAGGCAACGAACCATTTCTTGTTACTTTTTTACCCAAAAAAGTAACCAAAAAGGGCCCGCCACCGCTACAGCGGGGTCCCGCCCGCGGCGGGAGGGGCGCGAACCGCCATGCTCTATTCTTGCATACTACTTTCTTTTGGGGCTTGCGCGCGCCCCCGGACCCCACCACTCATTCTAGTTAATTTATTATTTTTTAGTTCTATTTTAGGTAACTAGCATAAGAAGCTCCACTGGGGGTTCGGGGGAAAATGCGGGAACATATAGAAAGCATAGACACACTTTCCTGCACATAGGACCCTTCATTTTCCCCCGAAGGTTTTTGGCTACTTTTTGGCTTCAAAAAGTAGCGCGAGGCTGGGGAATGACCAAGCTTAAATCATTTACATAACCACCCCCGGAAGCCTCAAGGATTCCTTATACCAAAGGTGAAACTCTATAAGATGAAACCCGACTCGAGCCGGGTATAATCGATTAAAAAAACCGGAGCAATGATCCGGCTTTATCTATACAAAAACGTTTTACTGATAATACGGCGATATCATGGTGTAGATTTTGGTATCAAAAGCCTTACTGATACTGCCTGCCTCCGGTCCCTGGATGAATTGGCGCAGCGCCAAAAAACAAGTGAGAATTATCACCAAAATTGCGATTACGACCAGGCCGATATACTTGGGGTTGGTGTATTCAATTTCGGAAGTAACCATCTGAAATTAGAGCAATTAGTAATTTAGTCTAAATACTTACTCTTATTATCCAAATGCTCTTCATACGTCTCACTAAATATTGTATCACCCTCCGGTGTATTTAGAAAGTAACGATACGAAGTGATCTCCGGGCTGATAACAGCATCAATTGCGGCCAGACCCGGATTACAAATCGGTCCTGGCGGCAGGCCGGCATAACGATACGTATTGTAGGGCGAATCAGTGCGGACATCTTCCAGAGTGGGCTGCAAAGCACTCTTATTGGTGACAAAATTTACCGTGGCATCGGACTCCAGTTTCTGACCGCTTTTCAAGCGGGCAATAAATATCCCGGCCACTGCCGGCATATCCTCTTCGCGAGCTTCTTTTTGGACAATGCTCGCCAGGGTCACTGCCTCATACAGGGTCCAGTTGCGCTCAATGATAGCCGCCCGCCGGTCCGGATCCACCTTGGTATCAAAATTTTCGAGCATCTCGGCTACGACGTCGCGCATTTCGGAATTGCGATAAAAGCGATAAGTGTCCGGAAACAGAAAGCCTTCCAATGTCTGGTCAGCTGGGATCTCCGCCAGCCAATCGTAACCGTAATCTTTCTCGGCAGCGGCTTCCAGGAAATCAACCTCGATTTGCTTACGGTAATCAGATGGCAGCGGTGCCCCCAGACCGGTGGTGCCAAATTGCTCGGCAACTTCCGTGGCAATCTGCTCCAGTCGCCAGCCTTCGGGGATAAAAAGCTCAACTTCGCCGGAGCGATCATTCGTCAGCACCGACACCAGCTGCGGAATTGTCATCCCCGGACTGACTGAAAACTGGCCCGGCTTGAATTCCCCCTTCACTTTTTCTGACCAAACGTAGTATTTGAAAGGAATTGTGCCGGCAATTATTTCCTGCTCGGCCAGCATATCCGCTATCTCTTCGGTCCCCATCCCCTCCTCCACAACGATTTCGACAAAGACATCCATATCCCCGGATTGCGCATTTGTTATCGACTGCTCCAGCCAAATGTAGCCAATCCCGACCACCAGCCCGATGATAACTACAATGCTTACCAAAATAAATAGCCTCCGCCGAAAGGAGGTCTTCTTATCGCGGTCCAATTGCCATTTAAATTCTTCTCGCATCTTATAGAATATCTTCCCACTTAGTTCCATCCAGAGACTTCACCAGTTTTTTCACTTCCGGCACTTCGTCTTTGGGAACAACCAGAGTGGCGTCTTTAGTCGAAACAACAATCATTCCTTCCAGCCCGACGGTGACAATAACTTTTTTGTCATCATCATTGAAAACAAGAGAATCCTTGGTCTGAAAATCGATAACCTTCCCCCGGGTTACGTTAGCATTTTTGCTTTTGGACAACGCTTCCTTAATTGCATACAAGGTCCCCGGATCGCTCCAGCCCATGTCCAGCATCAGAACAATAGCCTGGCTGGGTTTCATCTTTTCCAGAATAGCATTGTCGAAATGGACTTTTTCTAGAGAGGGATAAACGCGGCGCAGGATGCTGCCCTCCCGGGAAGACCCCAGGGCCTTTCCGATCTGAAGCAGTTTTTTATACATACCGGGCTTTTTGTCCTTGAATTGAGCCAGGACAAAATTCGGTGTGGTCACCCAGTAGCCTGGATTCCAGACCCATTTTCTAGAGGCAAACATCCGCTTGCACTTGTTGAGCGGCGGGCGGTAGTGCCAACCATTGAATTTACGAGCGGTAATTCCGTTCACTTTCTGAACTGTCGGCCCAACATTGATCCAGCCCAGGTTGGCCTCGGCATAACGGGCTTTTTCACCAAAGAATATGAAACGGTCACTGTCCTCTTCTATTAGTTTGGCTCCCGCCCGGAGACCACGTCGAAAATTGCCCGGCTTCTTCATCAGATGATCAGCCCACAAGATCGCCACCGGCTCGTCCCCGACATCGCGCAGCTTCAGCATAGCCAATCCGATTGCCGGAGCCACATCCCGCAGTGCCGGCTCGGTGATGATATTCTCATCGGGAATTTTGGGAACCTGCTTGCGAATTATGCCTGCGTACTGATCTAGTGTGGAAACATAAATCTCATCCCACTTGGCAATCGGGCTAATTCGTTCTACCGCTAGCTGTAGGGTAGACTTTCCCCGGAACATCGGGTCGAATTGTTTGGGAGTCTTCTTACGAGAAAGAGGCCAAAGCCTAGTCCCCTGACCCCCTGCAAAAATTACAACTTTCATTTTTTAATATCTGATAAGCGGAACAAAAACAAATCCCGGGAATGTCTTGGTTTCAAAGTTATCTTCGCTGACCCGCTTAACCTGAAGGATGCTGTTTTTGACCGGCAATACGCAGATGCCACCGACCTTAAGCTGGTTTAGCAATTCCGGTGGTGGCTGGGAGGCGGCCGCGGCGGCAATGATCCGATCGTAGGGAGCTTTTTCCGACCAGCCGAAAACCTCGCCCGCCAGTCTAAATTGAACGTTTTGATAACCTTTTTGTAACACGTTTTTCTTCCCGAACTCAAGCAGCTCTTTGATTCGCTCAACCGCATAAACTTTGCCCTGCTTCCCCACAATCTCGCTGAGCAAAGCTGACTGCCAACCGGAACCGGAGCCGACATCAAGTACTTTGTCTCCGGGCTGAGCATCCAAGAGCTCCAGCATGAAGGCTACCGTGGTCGGCTGCGAGATAGTCTGCTCTAAACCGATCGGCAGTGGCCGATCCTCGTAAGCTTTAAGCTTCTGCGCGGTGGGGACAAAATCAACTCTGTCAACTTTGCGAAAAGCATCCTCAACAGACTTGGAATTGATGGTGCCGTCGGCAACCAATTTGTCCACTAAATCTTTCATAGTGTAGTCAGTTTACCACTTTTTGTCACAGAAAACAAATTGAAATTAACCGCTAAAAATAGTATAATAGAAGTATAAACCCTAAAGAAAACAAATATGCCCATATCACCAATGGAAAAAGAAAGCAGAGAACGTCCTGGGGAGGTAGAACAGCGAAGCGCAGCACCCGAGCTCGGACCGCCGGAAACACCCGCCGAAGCCGCTGAGCGCCGTTTAGCTGAGTTGGATGAATCAATCCCTCAGTATAAAGCTTCCAGTGAAAAAACTACCGAGGAGCTAGATAACGCCATCCAGGAACTGAATGCCGAGCCTCCCCGGGTTGATATTTCTAAGGAGACCGTTACCCAGGAAACTCTGGGCGGAATGCGCCAAGAGAAGCAACAAATCCAGGAACAACTGGGCGGTGAAAAGCGGCCGGGAGTTGATCCTGAAGCCGGACTGACCCAGAAAAGCCCTGAAGATGCCCCGGTAGCCGTGGAAGCTTCCCGGGAACAGATGGAGTCAGTTATTTCCGACAAGATGAAAGAATCTATGGGAGAACTAGCTACCGAAGTCAAAGCGGCCCGAGCCACCGCCGAAAACGGCGAGCTCACTCCGGAGCAGATTGCCAAGCTTCCCTCTTTTGACAAGATTCGCGAAGTCTTCAAAGGATCAGAAGAAGTTGGTGGCACCGAGGTAGAAAATGGAATCGAGAAGATGGCCGAGCAGATGGCCCAAAATCTCAAAGAGAAAGGATCCGATACCGATATTCGCCCAGATGAAATTGAAGAGATGGGTCTGGAAAATTTCTCTGAACAAATCCAGGCCGCGGCAGCGGAAAATGTCCAGCGGATTGAAAAGACCCCGTTTGAAAAAGAACAGGCAGAGAAGGAAGCCAAGAAACGAACGGCTGATGCCCGCCCTGCTACCGGACGTCATACCCAGCGTACCGAAGAAGAAGGACTCAGACCAAGCGCCTGACTATATAACCCGCTCGCGGTTAGAAGGAAAAGTGACCGCGTCGGCAATGCTTTCCTTACCCTGCAGCCATTGCATAATTCGCGCCAGGCCGAACCCGCAGCCGGCGTGAGGCACACTCCCCTGACGGCGAGTGTGTTTTATATACCAGGAAAAATCATCAATGGAGCCGCCCTTTCTTTTCAGACGTGCCATCATCTTGGACCCCTCCAGGCGATACACCAGTTCATCCGGGTCGTGCACCCGGGCGGCCGCCCCGACGGCTTCCCCGCCGTGCGGCAGGATCAGATCGGCGCTGAGCACCCGCCCTGGACTTTGCTGGTCGGGAATCATGTTAAAGAACTTTTCGACTTCGACTTCCTTATCCCAATCCCACATCGGATCGGGAAATCGCACTAGAAACAGGGGCTGGCCGCTGACTGATTCAATCAGCTTCTTTTCCCGCTGGGACGAGATGTCATCGCCCCAGGAAATATCTTCTCCCATTTCCTGTAGCCGAGCAATCGCCTGGTCATAAGTCAGCTTGGGAAAAGTAACCGGGCAGTCAGCCAGATCTAGCACCCTTGACTTCAGCCCCAGCGCTTCTATTTCACTAGTCGGCAGGCTGAGCAAACCGCGCACAATCGCATTGATGAAATCTTCGATGTAGCGCAGCAGCTCATCGAAATCACCGGCAAACTCGATTTCAATCAGCGTGAACTCGGTCAGATGCCGTTTGTCCACCCGCGGCTCCGCCCGGAAACTGGAACCGACACAATAGACCTTCCTCAGCTTGGGAACATACGCCTCCAGGTAAAGCTGACCGGTCTGGGCCAGGTAGACATTACCGGTCTTACCTTCGGGCCGAAACCATTTACGGTCTCCCCCAGCCGACACTTCGAACAGGGTGTCAATGTTTTCACAAGCACCGCTGGCCCGGACGACTCGGGGAGGTAGCATTTCATAGAATCCCCGGTCATCGAGGTAGCGGCGCGCTAGCTTGAGCACCCAGTGCTCGAGTTTGGCTGTTTGGTGATCCATGTTTGTCCATTTGAGCCTGGCTTAGACAACCAGACTTCGTTACTTATTAAAAAACACCCCCGCCGGAGAGGCGGGGGTGAGAAATCTCTGAATGGTGAGGCGGTGGTGCCAGCAACAACGGAAATTTATAAAAAAAGAGCCCCCTGGGGGGACTGGCTGTCTCCTTATATTCTGATTCTGTTTTCTGTACTTGTCTTGGCACTGCTATTTATTAGGCATTTTTTCCAGGATAGCTGATAACTTCTTGCCAGGCAAGATTTGGTTGTGGAAAAGTTCTTATTTTCCGAAATTCCTGGTGCAACCGTTGTAGAAAAGAATCGCCTTGTCCAGTTCCTCGGCATCGAAATCCGGCCAGAGCGTATCCGTGAAATAAAGCTCACTATAAGAGCATTGCCAGACCAAAAAGTTGCTTAGCCGCTGTCGACCGCCGGTGCGAATTATCAGATCTGGTTCCGGGCAACCGTTAGTGTCAAGGTTCTTTGACACTAATTCTTCATTAATATCTTTAGCCGATACGTTTTGATCCACAATTTTTTTGAAAGCACGTAGGATTTCATCACGGCCGCCATAATTCAAGGCCAGATTCAGCTTGATGCGATTATTTTTTTTCAAAACTTCTTTGGCGTGAAAGAGTAGCTTTCTGACACTGAGCGGAAACTTGTCAACCTCGCCCATCAGACCTATCATCACTCCGTTTTTCTTCATCGACTTAAGGCGGTTTTGCAAAACCAGCTTGAGCAGTGAAAATATTTCTTTGAGCTCGGTGCGGGTGCGGTTTTTCCAGTTTTCGGTTGAAAAGGCGTAAACGGTCAGGACTTCTACCCCCAGACGAGCGCATTGTTCCACCGTTTGCTCCAGGGCATCAGCCCCGGCCCGGTGCCCGTCCGCACGCGAGACAGCTTCATTTTCCGCCCAGCGCCGGTTACCGTCCATAATGATTCCGATATGTTTAGGAATGCTTAAATCAACTGCCTGGGCGGCAGCTTTTTGCTGTAAAAGTGCAATTGCATCGGTTTTTATATCAGAAGCCATAAACTGACAATAGATTACAACAGTTTTCTTATTTCCGCAACCAAAAAGTCCTCGGCCTGACTATGTGCAACCTTCTTGTAAACTTTCCCCTTCTTGAAAATCACAACCTGATTCTTGGTGCCGGTGATGCCAAGGTCAGCTTCCGCCGCTTCACCAGGGCCATTTACGACACACCCCATCACCGCCAGATGCAGCGGTTTTTTTACATACTGCAATTTGCTCTCCAGGGAGTTGGCTATTTTTTCGACATCAAAGGTGGAGCGCCCGCAAGTCGGGCAACTAGTGATGCTGACACCGTCACGGCGCAAATTTAGAGAGCGCAGGATCTCCCGGCCAACCGCTACCTCTTTCACTAGTGACCCGGTGAGAGAAACCCTGATTGTATCCCCGATTCCGTCGAGAAGTAGTGATCCGATTCCGATTGAGGATTTGATCGTTCCGGCAAAGACTGTTCCCGCCTCGGTCACGCCGACATGAAAGGGATAATCGACCTTTTCGGCTAGCAGACGGTAGGCCTGGACGGTGCGCTCGACATCACTGGCTTTGAGTGCCACGATAGTATCTTTGAATCCATATTTTTCTAAAATCTTGATGTGACGCAGAGCCGAGTGCACCATCGCCCGCGCAGTGCGACCATAGCGCTTCAAGAGCGGTTTCTCTAGAGAACCCATGTTAACACCAATCCGGATCGGGACTCTGGCTGCCTTAGACGCGGTAACGACTGCTTTGACGCGATCCGCGGAGCCGATATTACCGGGGTTGATGCGCAACTTGTCAATCCCCTGCTTAATTGCTTCCAGAGCCAGCCGGTAATCATAGTGGATATCGGCAATTAGCGGAATATCAATCTGTGCTTTTATTTGACCCAGGGCTTTGGCTGCTGCCATATCCGGAACTGCCACACGCACTAAGTCGCAGCCGACCTTCGTCACTTGTTTGATCTGGCGAACAGTAGCTACCACATCCGAAGTATCGGTGTTCGTCATAGTCTGTACCGAAACGGGAGCATCTCCGCCGATTATGACGGAGCCGACTTTGACCGCTCTAGTTTTACGCCGTTTTATCATTAGATTGCTTTCAACTTAGCGACAACTTCTTCTATCACCTCAGCTGGGGTGGAAGCTCCGGCAGTCACTCCGACACTTTTGGCCCGTCTGAACCAATTTTTCCTAATATCACGAGCCGTCATTACCCGGTGCGTGCGCGGATTAATCCGTTTGGATATTTCCACCAGTCGCTTGGTGTTGGCACTACTAGACGAACCAATTACTATTACAACGTCACTTTTCCTGGGTATTTCTTGGATCTCTTGCTGCCGGCGTTTGGTTGGCAAACAAACTGTGTCTAGAAAACGAATCTCTTCCACCTTACCGGCCAGACTCGCCAAAATTTCTCGGATCCGGGCTTCACTCTGAGTTGACTGCACTACTATACCCAGCTTCTTGATTCTCGTAATTTCAGAACTATCGGCAGCTGATTCCAGAATGACCGGGTTTTTAACTTGGCCAGCAATTCCGACCACCTCATCGTGTCCTTTGTCGCCGATAATCGCTACGCGGTAGCCCTGGCGTTCCAGGCGGCGAGCGGCCTGGTGAATATCAGCCACCATCGGGCAGGTTGCATCTACAATCTTCAGTCTCCGTGACCGGGCTTTTTGATAAGTCTCCGGAAGGCTGCCGTGGGCCCGGATAAGGATAGTAGAGCCCGGCGGTATCTGAGAAATCTTGTCCACCACCCTGACTCCGGCCGCGTCAATATTTTTGACTACAATTTCGTTATGTACAATATCGCCCAGCATGTAAACTTTGCCGGGCCGATCGTGGGCTGTCTTGAGCGCTTTTTTGACAGCAATGCTGACGCCGGCGCAGAAACCGGCGTATTTGGCAACTTTAACTCGCATTAAAATTCTCTTTCAATGATATAAGTAGCTATGCCCTGGAAAAATTCCTTTTCCGGCTTCCGGATTTTTGCCGACGCAATCGCTCGCTTGGCCTGCAAGGCATACTTTTTCGCTAAATCCCGGGAGTAATCAAGCGCACCGGACTCGGTCACAATGCGGCGGGCTTCTTTGATGTCAGCCTTCCTGATATCCGGTTTACCCAGAATAGAATCAAAGCGACGACGGTCAGCCGGCCTAGCTTTTTTTCTCACCTGGTCAACCAGCAGCGTCTGTTTTCCCTCCTGTAAATCAGACCCGACTGGTTTGCCCAGTTTTTTCTCGTCTGCGAACATGCCCAGGATATCATCCTGGATCTGAAAAGCTATTCCCAGAGGCAAAGCGTACCGTGAGAAAGCCCGCTGAACATAGTCCGGTGCGCCACCCAGAATTCCGCCCAAGATCAGCGGTGACTCAACCGTGTAGCGGGCCGTTTTATATTCTAGAACTTCCAAAATGTCTTTTTCCGAGGCCCGGCCACGGGCACCAATTAGTACGTCCATAATCTCGCCGTAACCGGTAGCTTTGAGAACATTATTCATATGCTGCACCGCGGCAATTCGGCGCGGCGCCGGAAATTTTGAGTCAAGAACAATTCGATAGCAGTATGACGCCAGGATGTCGCCCAAGACTAACGAAACCGATTCGCCAAAATGGCCGGACTCGCCATAGTCTAGTTTTGACTTATGGTATTCACGATAAATCGCGTGCGCCGCCGGCCCACCGTGACGCAGATCATCTTGATCTATAATGTCATCGTGCATCAGCAGGAACGTGTGGAAGATCTCGATGCCAATGGAAGTCTTTTCTGCCTCCCGAATATCCCTGCCTCCGACTGCCTTGTACGCCTGAATAGACAAAATGGGGCGAATCCGCTTGCCGCCCCGCAAAATTTGCCGCTTGGCCGCAGCCAGCATATGCCGAAAAAAAGGATGCCAATCTTTGACGTCTTTGATCTCTTTATCAAAAAACTTGCGGATCAGCTCCGCAATCTTAGGTTGATAGTCTTCTAACTGACGCTTGGCCTCTGAGCCTGTCATGGAGGGTTGACTTTTATTTATAATTAGTGTAAGATATGGTCACATTAAGGAGGGATTATGCGGGAAAAAATCAGGGCATATTTCACCCCGGAATACGAGGAGGGGAAGGGATATCGGAACTCCTGGATCGACAGCCACATCGGCATGCCGGCCGTATCAGTACTCTTCATCATAGTGGGCGGTCTCGTCTGCCTGCTAGGAGGAGGCATATTCGGTGCGTCCATTCTGTTGATCGGCATTGCCGGCCTGCTCGTTTCGATCATCAACCTTCTCACCTACAACCGGTGACCTAGTCGAGAAGCCTCAACCCGAGGCTTCTTTCATTTCTTGTCTTTAAGATACTGGAATGAGCTGTATGCTGCCCGGGCTCCCTGAGAAGCGGAATTAACAATCTGTTCAAAATGACCTGTCTTATCAGTGATATCGCCGGCTGCATACAAGCCGTCACGGTTTGTCATTTGATCAAGATCCACAATGATGCGCCGCCCTTCATTCAGCTTAGCACCGAGTTGTTCAGCTAGTTCACTGGCCGGCTCCGCCCCGATTTCTATAAAAAGCCCGTCTACTTTGAGTTTCTTGCTCCCCGCAAACTCTTTGTCTAAATCAACCGAGGTGACAGTTTTATCACCATTTATCTTAATGACATTGGTTTGTAAAATTACCTTGATTTTATCATTTTTAGCAACACGGTCAATCCAAATTGGCTCGCCCTTGAGCTTATCACCGCGGGCGATCAGATAAACCTGAGGACAGTATTGCGTCAGTAGAATGGCAGCCATCGTGGCCGCATCACTCCCCCCAACTACGCCGACAGTCTTACCTTTATAAAAGGGGCCGTCACAAGTAGCGCAATAAGCCACGCCTTTGCCGTCAAATTCTTTTTCTCCAGGAACGCCCAGCTTGCGCCGCACTGTTCCCACTGCCAAAATCAAAGTGCGCGCCTGATATTCTTTGTCGCCAACTTTGACCTTGTACACACCGTCTGCCTCGCTCACCTCTTCCACCCGGGCGTCAACTATCTCGACGCCAAGTGATTCCACGTGGCTACGAAACTTATCCATCAAATCCATCCCGGAAATCTCCGGAAAGCCAGGATAATTTTCTATTTTGTAGGCATTGACGGCCGTGCCGCCCGGGGTTTCCCCGATCAGCAATGGGTTCAAACCGTAGCGCTGGGTGTAAATAGCGGCGGTGTAGCCGGCCGCGCCGGTGCCGATGATGATGACGTCGTGCATATTTTTTAAATCCTTTCCATTAAATATTCGCTAAAATCTGTCAGGCGGTGTTTAGGTTTGGTTTCTCTTGTTTCCAGAATCCGGAAATGTTTGCCGTAGAGTTTTTTGATATCTTTATCAGAAAAAATCATGATGTTGCCCATGACAGTGATAAAACCGAGTGTATTTGGTGAGGCACCGGTCTTGTTGAAACAGCGCAGAACTAATTTAGCACCCGGCTTAGAATGCTTGGCAGTCTCACTTACATACCGAACCTGTTTTTCTGCCGGAATTCCGTGCAGGTTTGACCAATCAAGTACCAAATCAAATTTTTCGTCGCCAAGAAACGACAGATCCGTAGCATCTTCAGCGACAAATTTTACTTCAACACTCTCTGCCTCGGCACTAGCCTCAGCCTGCTTAATAGCCTCAGCGGCAATATCAACCCCGGTAACATCGAAACCGTGCTTGGCCAGCAAAATCGACTTACGCCCGACGCCGCAGCCCAGATCCAGAGCCTTCCCCTGCCCCAGCTTACCGGCCTCGAGTAACTCCGATAGATAGTCATGAGGGGTGGCGTTCCAAGGAACTTTTTCGGGAGGAGTTTTTTTATAATATTTTTGCCAGGTACTATTTTTTGTCATTAGCCTCACAATAAAATTCTATTAGGTTCCCCTCTAAATCCTTCACCTGAAAAATTTTATACTTGCCGAGGTCACTAACCGGCATGATAACTTCGCATTTTTTCGCTGTGGTAATTTTTTGAATTGCATCAAGGTCGTCAACTTCAAAGGTTACCACCACGTTATTTCCAAATTTGACCTTCTCGCCGTCAGATTTTGAATCGTAAAGTAGCAAGGTGCCGCCGTCGATAACAAACGAGCTCATTCGCTTATCTTTTTCCGTCACTTTTTGACCTAGAACCTTTTCATAAAAAGAAATTGCCCGGTCCATATCTTTGACAGTAATGTAAATTGCACCGATTTTGACCTTCATTACTCTATATAGCTTTTATTGTTTATCCTTCCAGCCTTTACTATTCTTACTCATGACTCCTATTCCCATGAAAAACACCCCGATACCGGCAAAGAAAGCTGCCAGGCCGATAGGAGAAGACCAGTCTAAAAATTCTAGCATAGTCATTCACCCCTTTCTTTTATATTGAATTTATCTGATTTCTTGTGGCAGGGCAAGGTAGACATCATCCGAACCTTTTTCCTAAATTACGAGGGACATTTCCATATCCCAATACTGTCTACGAACTAACGTATCCACCTGACTGTATTGTAGCAGGGCCAGCGGATCTGCCAAGTCGGTTCTTTATACTGCGCTGTTTATCACCGGTAGCTTTGCAGCGACTGTTAGAT
>CAZLGC010000026.1:0-14859 GCA_964559275.1 uncultured Candidatus Saccharibacteria bacterium | reverse complement strand
TGTCGGGTGATGTCGTCGAGGTGATCTAGTTGGCGGAGCGGGATGGCTGATGCGCAGAGCGACGAGGAGGGTATCTTAGTTGATTATAGTATCCATTGTCGGGATAGGAGTGCTGGCTTCGGGTATCTTTCTCAAAGTCAATGCACTTACTGGTACTGATTTGCCTGCGGGCAGTACACCTGGCGAAAAATTGGAGCTGGTTCAGGATTTAGTCTATCGACCTTTTAAATATGATGCTGAGGGAAATTGGGAAACATCTGAAATTCACTATATGGGAACTTTTTTAGGAGCTTATGGTTACGCCTACAGGTGGTGTAGATACTACGAAAAAAAAGATGTCCAGGCGGGTTGGCAGAACTATAAATGTGTTGGTGATGGTGCCGGCGGCGGGGGTGGTATTCAGGAGCAGGTCGTCGCGGGAAATTATTCCGGTACCGGCTTTGGGCTTTTGTATCAGAATGACGACGGTATCTTTTTGGCTACACCACTGAACGTAACTGGGGCTTATGGAAATCCTGGTCATTACACAGAGTGGGGATGGGTGCCTCCTGATACTAACGAAAATGCATTGCCATGGTTTAGTATCCAGTTAACAGGAGTTGATGGTTCTAGCGGTCATGTTTTCAATGAAGTGCAGGCATCTGATGCTATTGGCTCCGGGGTAGAAGGTGTGGAACATGCTGGTTACGTTAGCGTAGAAATATCTACTAAATTAAGAAAACTCCAGTAAATCATTTTTATCTTGTAAATTGGTAACTATGAAAATATTTTACCCCATCCTGGTTGTAATTATAGGCTTCTGTCTCTTGGCCAGCGGTATCACTTTTCATTATGCCTTGGCTGATTTAGGCGATGATCCCTCTGATGATCCCGGCGAAAGGCTCGAGTTGATCCAGGCCTTGAAGTATGAAGCACCAGGTGGTTCAATTTATGGCTTGGGGGTGTATCTGGGGACCTATTCACTCGGGGTAAATCACTGTGCTTGGATGACGGCAGCGGCTGATGGCAGCAGCGGTTTAGTCTGTGGTAGAATAAATGATGATGGAAGTTACCAAGGTGAAACTGCCCACAATGGAGCCGGCTTTGGAGTAATGTATATGACTTACCCGACGGCCTGTGGAGGGGGTTGTTATGCAGTTCCCAGGATAAGATTGTTGATCCCAATAGTTGACAGTGGTGAGGCTAATTGGACATCGTATGTTATGGCAGACAGCGCTGAATTTTTCAAATACGACGACCCGGCTGATATGCCGCCGGAGCTAGGAGATTGGCCGGAACTTTTGAATAGGAGTTCCTTCCGACAATTGTACAAATTAGATGAAGAGACCAATGCAGCTTTGAGTTTTATTGGCAATGACGGGAAGCCGTTTGTTGAGATGATGTTGAAGGACCCAGATGTTCTTTATCACCCGGTGATCACTTATTAGGTTAGAACCAATTTAGATAACAACCAAAAGTTTCTTCGCTAAGGAGGTGTGAAATGAAGAAGCTGCTTGTGATAAGTGTGATTTGCGCTGTCGTTGGTATCGCAGGAGTCGCCTCAGCGGAGGTGCTGCGCGTTCCTGATGACTACCCGACGTTGGATGAGGCTTTCGCTGCGTCCTCAGCCGGGGACACAGTGATGCAGACAGAGCCGGGGTACTACCGAGATGAAGATTCGTACCATCTCAACATTCCTGAAGATCGCGTTCTGACTATCGATTACGAATCAGGGTTGATTCCCGGGGACTGCGTGCTCAAGGATAAGTACGGAAGCCGTGTAGTCTTCATGGAGGATGGCTCCACACTGGATGGATTCTGTGTCCTTCCGACTTCCTCGACACTGGTTCGGGCTCGAAGTCACACTGTGATACGAAATGTTGTTCTGATTGCAGACCATACTACGTCAGGAGCCCTTTACTTCTCGCATGCTGATGAGGTTCTCATCGAGCATGTCACCATCTACGGCGATGGGGAGGCCACCACCGGAATCTGGTTGGTCGTAGGGAGTTCTGTGATCAGGGATACAATGGTCGTTGGATTCTCTCAGCCCATTGGTGCAATTTCGTATCACGAAGGCGACTGGGACTATATCCTGACGAACAAGAAGGAGTTCTACTACGACCAGTGGTGCGACATTACCCTCGGGGACCACATCATCTTCAAGGGCCACGCCAACCTCAACGAGTGTTACGTGCCCTTCCCGCCCTCTGATGCCATCGGCAACGGATCGGCCGGAGATGAGATCGGGGCGCTGTCGTTTGACATGGATCCCGAGACAACTGACTTCTCCTTGAGTCTGCTGGATGACTTCCTGGTGCCTGGTGATACGTTTGACATCAAACTGGTCTGGAACCACGAGCTCTGCGGCGGTCTGACGGTGGACATGTTCACCATCCTGGACGCCTACGGAATCTACTACTTCTGGCCCAGCTGGTGTCTGGACTGTGTCGATTACGAGACTCTGTTCGTTGCCGAAGATGGTTGGGAACGACAGGTCATCGACCCTTTTACCTGGCCCGATGTTTCCGGACACGGGGAAGCCTGCTTCTGGGGAGCGGCCTTTGCCACCGGCGTTACTCCCAGTCTCGACACCCTGCTAACACCGATTGCCTGCGAGACGTTCGCATGGTAAGCAACATCACGCAACCTAAGAGCGCGTCACCATTACGGTACGCGCTCTTTCCACGCCCCGCCGTAGCGGGACAAGCGAGATTATACCTCATATTAGGATTTATGTCACGACTGCTTTTCCACAAAAAGGCAGTTTTTTTAACCTGAATTTATTGCCGGTTTTTGTAATCCTTTCTGTTTCAAACGTTTTATTTTATGAAGAAACTTATTGCTAAAACTATGCCCAAACAACATATTTTCACCCTTACGGTGCTGATTATCCTGGCGGCGCTGGTGGCCTTAGCGCTGTGGTCGGCGCCGGCCAATGAAGCAGCTGCCCGCCAACCGGTCCAGGTGCAGCAAAACTGGTTGTAGGTTTATCCGGCGGAAATTTAGGCGGAACGAAAAATCCGCTAACACAAAAGTGCTAGCGGATTTATCATCCTCAGTGATGATATTGCTGTTTGCGGGTCAGCAGGAATTGGGGGCGTGTAAATCGATCTGATTCAACCCTCCAGGGGCTGACGGACAGCTTGACCTGGTTTCCTAATCCTTGCAGGATCCGGATGACGCGGCCACCCTTACCCTTGGTTCCCAGAATCAGATAGTCGCAGTGGTAGGCGGTTTCGGCGTGAGTCAGCTGGTGGCGATGCGCCAGCCAGGTGATCCCTTCTACCAGTGTCATTGGTACGTGCCCGTATTGAGCCATCTGTCTCACCCAGTATTGCCGATAACGCTGGTGCCAGCGCAGGTCGATCAACCGGGCGCAAGGATCCAGTATCAGGTAGGGAGCATCGTGTGGCCGGGCCAGGTCGCGCCACCTGTCGGAAATCTCGAGATGGTCCGGCTCGTCAAAATTGGGGAGTAATCCCCGGATTTGAACTGAGGCCGGAATGCGTGAGTTCGGCACTACCAGCAGGAATTGCTCTCGGGCGAACAGGTTACGCGGCAAAGCCCGGCGTAGGTTCCAGCAAACCGTTTCCAGTTTTCTTTTTTCCGCTATGTCTGCCTGCCAGAGGGAAAAAACCAGCTCCAAAGATTTCATTTGGGCCTCGAAAAATCTCTGGCGAAAATCAACCAAAAGGTCAGCTTCAGCAACAAGATCAGAATATATCATCGATGATACCTCCTATTGACTATAATTTTGAGAATGTACTTAAGTCTGATATATACAGCATTTCTGTAGTTTTGTCAAATCAGCGGGTGTTGAAAATCCCTTATTTTAGTTAGACAAAACACCTATTTCGTGATATTTTTAACCTAGTGACCGATTTCTAAAAATTCTGGAAAATCCAGGATTTCTCGGCATATGTTTGAATTTCAGGATCCAAAATTGGTCAATGACGTGATTTTCATGCTCGGGATGGCCACCGGGGCCTTTGTATTAGCGATGGTCCTGACTCCGGTCCTGACTCATTTTCTGTACAAATATAAGTTTTGGAAAGTCGCTCAAAATCAGTCTGCCCTGACCGGAGACAAAACTCCGATTATCCAGAAACTGCATGCCGGCAAGCATCGCCGCAATATTCCGACGATGGCCGGATTGCTAACGGTTTTCGTAGTAATAGTGCTGACTCTGATTTTCAATCTCAGTCGTTCTCAGACTTTCCTGCCGCTTTTCACCATTGGCAGCTTCGCCGTGATTGGCATCATTAATGACTACATGAATGTTCGCCGGATTGGGTCTAATGCCGGCATCAGCGCTCGTCTCAAATGGATCATGTTGCTTTCTCTAGCGGCCTTCGGGGCCTGGTGGTTTTATTCCAAGCTGGGCTGGGACGTTATTCACATCCCGGCGGTGGGGGATTTCTCGATAGGTTGGTGGTATATCCCGCTGTTCATGCTGGTTATTGTCGCCACTTCCAACGCGGTCAATATCACGGACGGCCTTGACGGTTTGGCTGGTGGGCTGACAGCGATGGCGTTCGGTGCCTTTGGGATGATTGCGTTTGCGCGCGGTCAGCTGGGTCTGGCGGTTTTCTGTGCCACGGTTATGGGGGCCTTGCTGGCCTATACCTGGTTTAATATTTATCCGGCTCGCTTTTTCATGGGAGACACAGGCTCGCTGGCGCTGGGAGCGACTTTGGGGGTAGTCGCCATGCTGACTAATTCGGTTTTGGTGTTGCCGATTATCGGATTCGTTTTCGTGATTGATACCGGCTCCTCATTGCTGCAGGTAACTTCCAAGAAGCTTTTCAAGAAAAAAGTTTGGCCGATTGCGCCTTTGCATCATTATTTTGAATACCGGGGCTGGCCGGAAACCAAGGTCACGATGCGTTTCTGGGTAATCGGCGCGGTGTTCGCAATCATTGGTTTAGCTATTGGCTTAATTGGACGCGGCTAAAAATATGGCACTTTTTGGACAAAAAAAAGAAAGACAACCTAAAAAATACTACCTGTGGATTTTTCTAGGGGTGGTAGTTATTGGCTTGGTTCTATACTTATATCAGAGCTTACAACCATCCCTGGCTGAGGATCCCAATAAGGCTCTGGACCAGGTCATAACCGCTATGAGCCATTCTGAAAACGCGATAGTTGAATTTGAACACCGTTTAGGAGAAGACCTGGAAAACCCGGCGTTGCTGATTAGTGGTGAGGCTGAGGCTTTCTTTCCTTCGGAATACATTGGGCACATAGAAATCTCGGGAGCTGATCCGGTATTGGAACAAAGTCCTGTTCCCACCAGCTTTGATTTTGCTTATATCGATGAGGTTTATTACCAAAAAGAGGGAGAAGAAGAGGCCTGGCGAGATTTCTCGGCCATAGAAGATTACACGCCGTTTCTGCGCCTAGAGCCTTACACCTGGCTTACCTACTGTCAGGAAAACGCAGCGGTGGTTAGGGAAAAGGATAGTGAGATTGACGGCCAGAACTATCACGTTCTAGCTTTCTCTTTCCCTGAAGAAAAAACCCCGGAGGTTATCAAGCCGCTGAGTCTGATGGTTTCTGATATTCCTGCGGAGGCAACAGTTTCGTTGCGAGTCTGGGTTAATCCGGAGACCAGAAAAGTTTTTCAGACGGAAACGGAAGTGGCCTTACCCGAAGTCGGTGGCGAACGTAGGCTAGTCAGGTATATTGATTACGATTCACTGTCATTACTCGCCCTGGAGGGAGATGTTGTCAAGGAAGAACCGCTGACTGCTGAGGAAGAGAAGGTTGAACAGGCGGAAGATGAGCGTCAGGAGCGAAACGAAAAAAGGCAGATAGACCTATTGGCAATCCGCACCGCTTTGGAAAAGGCTTATGAAGACAATAATGTTTATCCGGAATCACCGGAGGTTGTCAATCTAAGCGACACTGATACAGAAGTTTATGAAGTTCTACTGAATTACCTCAAGGAAATGCCGGCTGATCCGCTGGCCCCTGAGTATTATTACGGTTATTACTGCGCCGGGGGAGAACAGTATGAACTGACGGCAATCCAGGAGACTGATAAAGAATTTAAAGTAGTGTCGCTCACTCAGAGCTCTCTGGAATTTGAAGAGAAAAATTAAAATAAAAATATGTTCGACATAATAATCCGGGGAGGTGACGTTGTTGATGGCACCAACCGGAAAAAATTCCGCGGTGACGTCGGTGTCAAGAAAGGGAAGATCACCAAGGTCGGCGATTTAAGCAATGACACTGCTCAGACGATTGTCGAGGCTAAAGGCAGTGTTGTCGCCCCCGGCTTCATCGACATCCATGACCACAGCGATGGCTACTGGACTCTTTTTAATTATCCTAAGCTTCCCAGCCTCGTTCGTCAGGGAGTGACAACTGTTATCGGCGGCGGGAGCGGGACCTCGCTGGCACCGCTGGCCACTCCGGAAACGATTCTGGCAATCAGGCGCTGGACGAATGTTGAGGAAATCACTATTAACTGGCTGACGGTAGCTGAGCTTTTGACTGAGATTGAGAAGCTTAAACTTTCCGTAAATTTCGGCACCCTGGTCGGCCATATCACTCTGAAGAGGGGTTTGATCAAGGACCAGGTCCGGGACTTTACTGAGGAAGAATTCAGGGTTGCCGAAAGCATGCTGGAACGGGCAATGCAGGAAGGTGCGTTCGGGCTTTCGGCTGGTCTTTCTTATTCACACGCCAAGTTTGCCAAAACTGAGGAAATATCCCGCCTGGCTAAAGTTGCCGGACGCCACAACGGTATTCTGACAATTGCCCTGCGCAGTGAGGGAGATGATTTCACGTCTTCAGTTCAGGAAGCAATCGCAATTTGCCGTGAGGCAGGCATTTCGACGGAAATTACCCAGTTCAAAGTCAAGGGTAAGAAAAACTGGGACTTGTTCAAGCCGGCTCTGAAAGAGATTGATCAAGCCGCTGAGGAAAAACTAAATATTAATTTTGATCTTTATCCGTATTCAACGACGGGAACAGTGCTCTATACATATCTGCCCGACTGGGTTTCCCGGGGTGGTCGCTCCAAAATGCTGGAGCGTCTGAAAAATCCCAATATTCGGCCCAAAGTTGTTGAGGAAATGAAGGATGATGATCATGATTACAGCAATCTGACTATCGCGATGAGTTCTAATTTGGCTTATGTCGGTAAAAAAATACCGCAAATCGGCGAGGAAGAGGGGATTGGCTCCGAGGAGGCGGTGCTTAACACCTTGATTGCCAGCGACGGCAAAGCCATTTGCTTTGATCCCTCTATCAGCGAAGAGAATGTCAAATTAGGTCTGGTTGATCCGCTGGGAATGGTGGCAACAGACGGTTCCGGTTACGATGATGATTACGCTCAGTCTGGAAACCTCGTCCACCCGCGTTGCTTTGGGACCTTCCCACGTTTTCTGGGTCGTTATGTCCGTGATGAGAAGTTACTCAGTCTGGAAGAAGCGGTCTACAAAATTGCCGGCATGCCGGCGCGAAAACTCGGCTTGCTGGACAGGGGTTTTGTAAAAGAAGGTCTGCAAGCTGACCTGGTGGTATTCAATCCCAAATATGTTCGTGATCTGGCAACCTTCCAGAATCCTTATCGCTATCCGGAAGGTATTTCAGATGTAATCGTAAACGGTGTGCCGGTTGTGCGCCGGGAAAACCTGACCGGGGAGCGACCCGGAGCCGTTTTACGCAAAGGAAAGTAATGGGTGGGTTGCGGGAGAAAAGAGAAAAGTTTTGGGTCCGGCCGTGGTCGTCTGTCTTGGACGTCTGGCAAGGCCCAGTCAAGAACGCCAGCCAGCTGAACGAGCGGGCCCGTCACCGTAACATTCAGACACAGGTGAATGAATCTGATCTACCTCTTAAGGTTCTGGCCGAAAAAGACGGGTCTTATTTGATACAGATGGCTGACCTGACGCGCGGTTTTGTGGAGGCTGAAAAGGTCAAAAAAATTCCGGCGAAGAAATACTGGCGGCAAGTAAAAAGATTTACGAATGATTTGGTGGCGGTTGATACAACCAAGTCAAAGTTCCTCAGTTTTTTAAAAAGTTACCCGCGTGTGCAATATAAATGGGGCGGGCGGACACGCCGGCGCATGGATTGCTCTGCCTGTGTGCAAGATGTTTTCTTTCGAACAACCGGCTACCTGTTGCCTCGTAATTCCCGTGACCAGGGTAAAAAAGGGCGGCCGGCACAAGCACTAGCCGTTGGAGATATCATTTTGTTCAAGTCGCGCCGTGACCAAATTTCCCATATCGGTATTGTCAGCGATGCTTATACCGGCGAAGTTTTTCATCTATCCCGACTGAAAAAGGTTCCAGTTTTCGAAAGGATTACGAAGATGGAAAAACGTTACAAAATAGTCGATGTCAGGAGGTTGGTTAAATTTCATGATTGATCATCCTTATCTAAATCGGCTGCGTGATAAGAAGGTTCATTTAGTCGGCTTGGCCTCGGCGGAAATCAGCGCTGTGGCCGAGTTTTTGGTAAGTCAGGGAGTTAAGCAACTGGTGGGGCACGACATTTATGACGGTAATGATTTCAAAAAGGCCTTCCGCAAAGCGCATCGCGGTTTGAGTCGGGCCAAGCAGGTCAAGGCTCTTAAAAAATTGGAAGACCTACCGATTGAAATGCGTCTGGGGGCAGATTATCTGAAGGGAATTGACGAGGCGGAGGTAATTTTTCCTACCCAGGGCTGGTTTCTCTACGATGAGAGCCGCGATAAACTCAACGAGCTACGTGATCGGGGGGTTGAATTTGGGAGTATGACCAAGCTGTATTTGCAGCTGGCGCCGGCGACAATCATCGGAGTTACCGGCACCAACGGCAAGGGTACTACCACCCATCTTATTTACGAGATGCTAAAGGCGGGTAAAAAGAAAGCGTATTTGGCTGGCAATGACCCAGAAAGTATCCAGGTTCTTGACAAATTGGAGATGATGAAGAAGCCAGACTTCTTGGTTCTCGAAATCAGCAACCGCCAACTGATGATTGACCTGGGTAAGAGTCCTCATATCGCCGTGATTACAAATGTCACTCCCAATCATCTTGATGAACACCATAATATTTTTGCTGAATACGCCGAGACTAAGCGGTCACTGCTTAAGTATCAAAAAACCAGCGATTATTTTGTGGTGAACCTTGATGATGAAACGGTAGCTTCTTTCCAGAAAAAATCCGAGGCGCGACCATACGGTTTTTCCGTATTCAAAAAAGTTTTCCAAGGAGCGATGATAGAACGAGAAGATATCATTTATCAGACTGAGGAATCGGAAGAAAGAGTCGCCAAGGTTTCTGATGTTAAGCTGCCGGGACGATATAATCTGGAGAATGTTTTGGCGGCGTTGGTGGCGGCCCGGTTGGCCGGCGTTTCCGCGGAACCAATTGCCAAAGTCATCAAATCATTTACCGGCCTTGGCCAGCGGCTGGAATTTGTCCGGGAAATCGACAAGGTTAAATATTATAATGATCTGTTCAGCACAACCTCGGCTTCAACCAAACTGGCAATTGAATCATTCAAAGAACCGGTACTGCTGATTGCTGGTGGGGAAGCCAAGGGCATAGACTATTTCAGCTTAGCCGAAAGCATAAAGAAGAATGTGCGTAAATTGTGGCTGTTCCCGGGTGGGGTGGCGGATGATCTCAAGAAGCATTTCACCAAGCTTCATTTCAATGAATTCGTCGAAATAGCCGATTTTGACAAATGCCTGGAAGAAATAAAAAAAGCCGCCCAGCCGGGCGATACGGTTTTGCTATCACCGGGCGGGGCGAGATTTCAAAGCCAATTCATTGGTAAAAAGTCGCCGGGATTTAGTCGCACTGTCAAGAAGTGGTAGTTATTTTTCTTCCTCTATCATTTCCGCCCGCAACGGATCCAGCCTGGTGACTTCGTACTCGGCCCCGCAGTTGTCGCATTCAATGACGTCACCGACCTTCGGTGTTCCTTGGTGCAAGGCGATTTCATTTTGGCAATCTTGGCATTTCATAAGTTTAATTTACCTTTGTAATTGATTATAGAAAAGCCGCGTCTTTTTAGCAAGTTATGGAATGTGAAAAATTTGGACAACTGATTGATCGCAAGGCTGACGGAATCTGGAAATTCCACAGTTTTTTTAATACCGTCGTTGAACCAAAATACCAGTTAGCTAACCAGGCTGGTGATACTGAATTAAATGAGTATGACCTGGATGGTAAGAAGGTTTGGTTGAAAAGAGAGGACACCAACCCTGATGGCTCTCATAAGGATCGCAGTCTTTGTTATCAGGTGGCGTTGGCAAAGCAGCAAGGTCAAAAGGAATTGGTTGTATCCTCTTCCGGGAATGCTGCTCTGGCAGCGGCGGCTTTCTGTCGCCGGGCTCGAATCAAGCTGTGGGCGTTTGTCTCTCCGCAGATCAACCGTCGTAAATACAAGCGTCTGAAAAAATCGGGTGCTCATATTGTCGTCAGCCGGCGGGCCATCCGCTTGGCAAATTACCTGGCTAAGCAGCGCGGAATCGAAAATTTGCGTCCCTCCACTAATGACAGCTCAATTGAAGGTTTCAAGACTATCGGGTTTGAACTATTCCAACAGCTGTCGGACATCATGCCGATATTTACTTTTGTAACCAGCGGCAGTTCGCTGCTCGGTATTTATAGTGCCTGGGAAAAGCTGCATGAACTTGGTTGTATATCCGACCTGCCGCCGCTGCAAGCTGTCCAGGGAACGCCAGATGGTTTAGCCGGGCAGGGCGGGGTTAAAAAAACTCGTCGGGCCGGGCAAATCAAAGAAGTTCTGGAAAAAAGCGGCGGAAAAAAATGGCAGATTTCGGACCAGGAAATTAAGTCAATCAATTCTTGGCTTAGCGAGAATGACATAAAAACTTCCCCGGAAGGGGCGGCGGCGCTGGCAGCTTTCTCTAAAAGCGAGTATCACCAGGCGGTTTGTATTCTGAGCGGTAAACACTATCCGGAAGAGCGACTGCAGCCTACCGATTACCACCGGGTCTGGCGGGCGGAGGATTTTGCGGACATTGATAAAATCATAGCTTCATGAACGCTATAACCAACTTCACTGACTGCGAGCAGGCTTTGGCAGAAAAATCTGCGGATGTTTTTGCCGTGGGCCTAAGCGTGTATCACGGGCTGGGTGTAGTCGAAATCATGCCTCGGGCGACAATTGTCTGCCTTGACGATGAAGGTTTAGTGTCAGTCGCCCAGGGAAAAGGGTTATCGGTTTTTTCCTGGGAAAAAGAAACGAACCGGCAAAACCAGGTTTTTCGGAGTAGTGCTAAATTACTGGCACAACCAGAGACGGTTGATTTCTTAAAATCAAAATCTGATCGACCGCAGCTTTATATCACTAAGCCTTATCCGCGCCTGGAGAAGATGGCCCAAAAATTCGGCTGGGACCTGTTAGCGCCGACCGCCAAACTAAATCATTTATTTGAGGATAAAACCTCGTTTGCCAAACTGATTGAGTCAGGGCCGTTGACTCCATTTCCGCGGCAAGTCATCACTATCAACCAGACACAACTGCAGGCCGCCGGGAAGAAATTCGGCTGGCCGTTGGTGGTGCAGTTTGACCGTGGATTGGCGGGCGAAGGGACATTTCTGCTCAAGGATGAAACTGTGATTGCCGATTTTGCAGCCAGCTACGAAGGCAAGTCCGGGGTGGCGGCACCCAAAGTCACAGGTAGGACAATTACCCTCAATGCTTGTGTTGTCTCATCCGGGGTCGTCCTCGGAGCACCTTTCCTGCAGATTTCTGGCGTCAAAGAACTCAACGCGACCTGGAGCGGAACTTGCGGTAATGATTACGGAGTCGAGCTTGGGATTACAGCCGAGCAGCGTCAAAATATTTTTGATCAAACTTTAGCTGTTGGTGAACTGATGCGGGGTCGAGGATACAAAGGCTTATTTGGGCTGGACTTCATGGTTTCTGACCAGGTGCAGCTAATTGAAATCAACGCCCGGCCGCCGGCATCAGTCCCGACTTTCACCCAGCTGGAACATGCTAATGACGAAGTGCCGCTCTTGGGTTTGCATTTGCTGGAATTTTTGGGAATTCCCTATGAGATCGATTTACCAACGGTTAATAAGAAAAAATTTACTGCCGAGCATCGCGGTTCAAAATTAGTCTTTCGCAATACCGATCGGCAGGAGAAAGTTGTAAAATCTGAGAACAGAGCCGGTGTCTATCAGGTTGCACCGGATGGGCTGGACTACAAGCGTGCTGGCATCTCAACCGCGGCTTTACAGGATCAGTCGGAGGCGCTATTTTGGAGTGCTAAGCAAGGCAAGAAGATAAACGCCAACGCCGAAATGGCAACTATGATTATGTCGGTCTCGGCGACGGACCACGCCGGTAAGCTGAATGACCAGGCGACAGCAATTGTTAAAAAAACTATAGCTAGAATATAAATGCTACCTAAACCCCACCGTCCGGACTACTTACTTTCCATCGCGGTTTTTGCTTTGGTCGTATTCGGTCTAATCATGGTTTCATCCGCCAGCGTTGTCCAGTCCTATGAAAATACCGGTGACACCTATTACTATTTTAAGCATCAGCTAATTTACGGTGTCATCTTTGGCCTGATCGCGATGTTCGTTTTTTCCCGGATTCCGTACGAGAAATACAAGAAGCTCGGTCTGATTATGTTGGTAGTCACCTTTATCTTACTGATACTTGTTTTGATTTTTGGGCAAACCTTGGGTGGTTCGCGCAGTTGGATAATCATTGGGGGGTTCTCATTTCAGCCGACGGAGTTTGTGAAGCTGCTCTTTGTTATTTATTTGGCGGTTTGGCTGGAAAAAAGGCGGGACAAGTTGCAGAGTTTTCGCGAGGGTTTTTTGCCTTTTCTGGTTTTATTGGGGGCGATCTCGCTTTTGGTATTGCTCCAGCCGGATATCGGCACCCTGGCGGTGATTATGTTGACGGCGATAGTAGTCTACTATATTGCCGGGGGGGCTTTGAAACATATCCTGGCCCTGATAGCTATAACGGCCGCCGGTTTGTTTTCTGCTATAAAAATGTTCCCGCACGCGGCTACGAGATTTACGGCTTTCTTGCATCCCGAGCTGGATCCGCAGGGGATTGGCTATCAGATTAATCAGGCGCTGCTAGCAATTGGTTCCGGCGGCATAATTGGCTTGGGACTTGGTAACAGCCGCCAGAAATTCAATTATCTGCCCGAGGCTTCCGGTGACTCAATTTTTGCCATTATCGGTGAAGAGCTTGGTTTTATCTGGGCGCTGCTTCTAATACTACTCTTTGTTTTCATTGCCTACCGCGGCTTCCAAATTGCGCGCCGCACCGATGATGTGTTCGGCAAGCTGGTTGCAGTCGGCATTACCTCCTGGATAATTTTTCAGGCCTTCATAAATCTGGCCGGAATTCTGAATCTAATACCTTTCACGGGTCTGCCGTTACCCTTGATAAGTTATGGTGGTTCGGCAATGTTGGCGACTTTGATTGCAATTGGCATCTTGCTTAACATTTCTCGTTATACCAAAGAACCGAAAGGGGTCAGCTCGCGGCGAAGCCGGCTCGCTTAAATGAAAACCCCCAACAGATGTTGAGGGTATTATCTTCAGGGGATTTCCATTGCCATTGGCGGGACTCTCGAGCCGGTGGAGACGAGATCGCGCGGATCGACATGGTGGGTTTGCGCCTGCCGGTCGATGACGATTCCTTCCGGGGGTTCATCATTGATCCGAGACAGTCCGCACAGAGTCAGGATTTCTCCCGCGAGCTCGGGATGACTTCCTGCCGCTACTTGCAGATAGAACGGAGACAGTTGCCTGAAGATGTTGCGAGCTTCCTCCATTGTCAGTTTGGGCCGATTCATGGGCCACCTCCTTCTGAAGGTAAAAAAGCATAAAATATTTAGTTTGTCAATATGGAAAAGCATTTAAAAATAATTCTAACCGGTGGCGGCACCGGCGGGCATATCCAGCCGATTTTGGCGGTAGTGTCGGAGCTGCGCAAAATCGGCGATGAGCGCCAGGTTGATTTTGATTTTCTTCATATCGGCTCAGTTCCAAAAAAAGAGAAAAATATTATTGAAGCGGCTGATATCGAGTATGATCATGTGCTCACCGGCAAAGTTAGGCGGTATTTCTCGCTCCAAAACCTGATTGACATCTTCAAAATCCCAATTGGTGTTCTGCAGGCTTATTTCAAAGTCAGAAAATTCAAGCCGGATGTCGTTTTTGGTAAAGGCGGCTTTGCCAGCGTGCCGGCAGTGGTGGCCGCCGGCTGGCTAAATATCCCGGTAATCATCCATGAATCCGATACTTCCGCGGGGCTGGCCAATCGCAAGTTGGCCAAATACGCCACCGTGATCGCGCTCGGCTTCGCGCGTGCTCGCAGCTGTTTCCCGGATAACAAAGTGGTTGTCACCGGCAACCCGGTTCGTCCGGAAATACTGACGGGTAAGAAAGACCAGGCCCTGAATGAATTCAACTTCGACGGCACCAAGCCGATAATTTTCATTACCGGCGGAAGTCTGGGAGCCCAGACAATTAATCGCGTCACCGTCGGTGCCCTCAAAAAACTGCTGGAAAAATATGACATCATTCACCAGTGCGGTGATGTTAATTTGAAAGATACCCTTGGTCGCGTGAAGCTCATTTTTGGGGACAATCGTCTTAAGAAACAAGGTGTTAATTACTATCTCAAAGGAGCCGGTTACCGGTTGCGGCCTTATCTGAAAAATGAAATGGCTGACGCCTACGCCGCCGCAGATTTGGTTGTTTCCAGGGCCGGGGCCAGCAATATCACCGAAATTGCAGCCCTGTCCAAGCCATCGATTCTGATTCCGCTGCCAATGTCGGCCAGTCGTGGGGAACAAATCGGCAACGCCGGTCTGTTCGCTAAAGCAAAGGCAGCTAAGGTTATACTAAACCAAGATTTTA
>CAZLGC010000025.1:0-14980 GCA_964559275.1 uncultured Candidatus Saccharibacteria bacterium | reverse complement strand
AAACTTCAGGAATACGAGCATATCCTATTTGAAAAGAAAGAGGAGGAGCCTTTCGATAAGCAGGGCCACCTGGAAACATGGGATGATATGGTTCGTTTAAGGGATAGCGGAATTTATCCGGCAGGATTTACGTCAATAAAATCACCTGTGATAATGCTGCATGGTGCGTATGACCCGCATCCGGGAAAAATGATCTACGACAGCTTGAAACCATACCTTCCGCAACTTGAATATAAAGAATGGGAAAAGTGCGGTCATTATCCGTGGCGGGAGAAATACGCAAGAGAAGATTTTTATTCATTTATGAAAAAATGGATTATGCAAAATTAAATATCTATTTCACAGAATTTCCCCTTCTTATATTCATAAGAACATCTCTTTTTTGAGAACTTCTTTCCATCTAGCTGGCTAATGCATTTGTATTCTTCGGGTGTAAGGGGAATAGTTTCTTCAACCATGACAGAAGCATCACTCTCTTTTTTTTTGTACTTCTTCGTGATAGCACTATCTTTTCCCTTTCTTCTTATTCTCAGAATCGGATGTTTCACCTCCTTAGGAATATAATTGTCTTCCAAAATTACAAACTCGCAATCTTTAATTCCTTCTGGAATATACTTTGCTAAAAATGTTCTTTCTAACTCATCTTTTATAGCCATATGTTCAGTTGTGCATTAAAAATGTAAGTTTAATACTTGGCAAGAAAACCGAAGCTCCGGAGAAGCGAGGGTTGGCGGAGAGGGTGAGATCCTCCGACAAGACCAGGATTAATGATGCTATTGTGAATATGTTCTGAAACAGTACTTATGCCGAGCTTTTCAAGGCATGGCGGTGGGTGGAGGATTCGAACCTCCGAGACTCGTGAGAGCCTACCGGTTTTCGAAACCGGCGCATTCGACCACTCTGCCAACCCACCCTATGGGACTTGTGCCAAATCGACTTTGTAAACTAATCGGAAAACACCCTCAAGCTTGGATGGAAACTTTACTAGATCGACTTTGATTTCTAACTGCTCCGGATTGCTGCGATCAATTTCGAGCTCGCGAAAATACTGTGAGTCTTTAGGAACATCTATCAACTTATGGCCACCAACTACAGCGATAAAACGCCGGGAAGTTATCAATAGCCTGCCGCGAGACAATCGCTTGACCTTTTTTATTATAATCCCCTTTCCCCGCAACGAATCTGATGTAAAAGTCACCCACACTTTGCCGGAATCATATTCTATCCCCTCGGTCTCAAGGTCTGCAAAAAAATCAGCGCCTACCCGCGGACCTAGTTTGTTGTAAATATTAACGGTAACCGGCATATGATTTGCTTAGATGAAGATCTTAAGTCCTTCCCAGATAAAAATAACACCCATCAAAATAAAGAGAACTGCGACAATCTCTTGCCCGTATTTTTCTAGGAAGTAATTTATTTTATCTAGGAGACGGCGTGAGGTTTTGGGAAACAGCAGGGAAGCTAGTAAGGGCACCGTGATCGGGGCAGAGAAAAAGATCAGAGTTATGATTAATAGCGTAATCTTTCCTGCCAGCCCAGCCGGCAGGATGCCAACCTCGCGGGAAGCAGCAAATATCAGCACCAGGTCATCAAAACTGACAATAGCGGCGATGATACCGACTACAAACAAACGACGCAGTAGATGCTGGCGATTCTTCCCCTGGATTTTGATTTGTGGCTCCGGAACCAACCAAGTGCGGATTCCAAATATAATGAAAAAGGCACCCAGCACCAGGTCAATCCAAAGGGAAAGATTACCGGGCACGGCCCTTTCGGCCGTAGCTTGGCCCAGAGCGAAACCTAGCAAAACCACTGCTGTCCCAACCGACAGCGCCCCGACTAGGAAAGCGATAACCCGCTCCCGGGGACGATCGAGCTTGCTGAGCAGCATCAACGTCAAGGTGAAGGCTACCGGATCAACAGCGGCGGCTAATCCCAGAGCCAGAATTGTAGCAATGTCGCCTGTCATTAAGAATCCATAAAATTAGACCAAGCTGCCTTAGCTGAGGATATTTTAGCTGATTTAAGGCATTTTCGCAAACTGCGCCAAAGAAAAACAGGAGCCGCCAAGGCGACTCCCGTACGACAGATCAAACTCGCAGATGAGAGCGATACTCCTCCAGCTGTGCTCGCCAGACCGCGAAGATTCGTGGCTGGGCCGGTTCGGCCACGTACATTTCCCCTCCCGGCTGCTGATATCGCGGTAGGGGCACCGGGTCAAAGACCTTTTGCTCCCGAGCCAGGGACTGCACAGGTTCATTGTCCCGAGCGAACTCCCAGAAGATATCTGCCAGCCGACGCAAGCCACCCAGTCCCAGATCTGCCCAGGTAACCACGATACTGCCGTCACTGGCCGCCAACTCTTTGGCTATTTCCGGGGCCTCCGGATCCTGATCGACCAGCGCTTTGAACATCCGGAAGTTAGGCAACCGATCCGTCGGCGAAAGAAACGACCCGTGCGCCAGCGGCGAGAGGATGACTCCACGTTCGCTGGTGCTCTCAACCAGACCGACGCAGAGATCAACCCGCACATCAAAGGCACCTTCGCCATCCTTTGAACGCTGAAAATTCCAGTAGTTGCTGTGACTCCAGCCAGGCGTCTTCGGTCCTTGAGGATTGGTATCCACCAGAGTGAAAATCGAGTCCGGGCGAGGCTGCCGGGTGATCCCGCGCTCGCTCAGGAAAGTCAGGACCTCTCTGGTCAGCTTGTATTCCTTAACCGGCTCGGTGTAAGCCTTACGAGCATCAGGCCTTAGTACCAGGCCTTTGTGCGCCGCGGCCATTTGCAGTATTTCTGACAGGGTGAAAAAATCCACCCTGGGCTCCAAAGAAACCTCTCTTTTCACGTTCACCTCCTTTCAAATATCCTTTTAGTCCATCAAATGATGCTACCAATAATGACGAAATAAGGCAATAAAAAGAAACCCTGAGCGGGTCTTCGTTTAATGTAAATGCAAACCCATGTTATGGTCACCCTAAGTTCCGCCTCCGGCGGGACTTCGGGTGGCACCCTTCGCTAGTTTGCTCGGAAAAGGTGGCTGTAAGCCACCCGAAGCTCCGCAGGAGCGAAGGGTGGCGGAGAGGGAGGGATTCGAACCCTCGAGGCCGGTAAAGGCCTACACGCTTTCCAAGCGTGCTCCTTAAACCACTCGGTCACCTCTCCATAATACCAAACCTATCATCAAAATGCTTTTCTGTAAACCCTGGGGTTGGCACCAATTAGCCAAAAAGGTTATACTGAAAACGATGGAACACAAATGCCCAAAACTTAGCAAGGAAGAATGGCATCTCACAAAACACGTTTGGGACAAGCGGCCTTTTTTTAAAACCCACTACCGGTGTTTTTTGAATATTCCGACCAACCTGCAAGCAGTAGTGCGAAAGTCTCTGGAAATGCTTAGGCAGCGAAAATTACTGGATGACCAGCCGATGATCTTTTCGGTGCGGGAAAATGCCTGGGGCGGCAACCTCCTGATTTCCATAAAAAAACATGTCCGTGATCTTGAGACCAGGTCTCTCTCCGGACACTACATCTCTTTTTTATTCAACGGCGACTACGGTAACGTGCCTACCTGGGTAAAAAAAGTGGCCGAATACGGTCAGCGCGAGTACCTGAATTTTTCCGAGCTCTTGATCTGGCATGTCACCTGCCCCCGCTGTGCCCAGGAGTATGGTAACAGCCAAACCGTCATTTTCGCGAAAATGATTTAGTCTTCGTCGCGAAAATTAGGCCGCTGGGCCTGGCGCAAATCCTGCGCCAGTTTTTTTTCGCGGCGTAGATTATTCTTACCAAAGCTGCGGTACCCTCCCCGCCAGTATTTATGTCCCAGAGGGATTTTATCAAGCAGCGAGCGTGGAATTTTCGGATACAGAAAAACCTGGGCGAAGAAAACAGCTGCCGCTATCGCCGCATATATTAGCAGGTGCCTGAAAATTTCTGGAATGGTCATGAACACCGCCGCCAGTCCACCCAGGAAAGTGCTGGCACCGCCAACTTGACCACGCGGCTCTCCCACCACCAGCGCTACCGAATCGGCCGCCTGCTGCATCATACCATCTTCGGAATAATTACTGACTTGGATCAGGGCATTGTAACTGTCCCCGGTGGCAGCGGTTTCCGGAACCTGGAAAGTATAAGTTGTTTGCGAATTATTCGACTCCTCCTCCTGCTCTTCCCCGGCCACTAGCCATTTATAAAGATAGCCTTCCCGATTGATAAAATTACTGGTTTCCGCCACTAGATCCACTGCCTGCCCTGATTCAACGCTGATGAAACGGCTGGCCTCCGGAGATATCGGGTCACTGGAACGGGGCTCCGGAGAGATAATTTCTACCATCGGCCCTTCGATGGCAAATGTCCGCGATGCGTTCACCAATTCTTCGGCCGTAGCGGTTTCTTTGACAATTAGGTTAATCTCATGGCTTTGGCCAGCAGGCTTAGTCGGCACCAAGGCATACTGCATTTTACCCAAACCTGATTGCTCACGATCAACCTGGCCGTCTTTTGACCAGATAAAGTTCAATGCCGCCACATCATCCCTCGTCAGCTCCGCAATCTCAGAAACGCAAACCATGACAGGTGTCTGGTCTCCCGCCGCCAGAGTGTCGATTTCCTCGGTTTGGCCGCCGCACCCGGCAGTAGTAAGATTAACCGGCAGGGCTACCCCTAGTTCAATAGAGGCCTGGGTCTCATTACCGGACACAGGAGATGTCACCCGGACAGAAATAGGATATTTATCACCGGTTGGCGGCGGCAACGAGAAGCTATCTATTCCGTCAGCTCCACCCAATGTTATCTCACTTTTGCCGATACCGCCCTGGCCATCTTCAGTGCACAATTCCGGGAAGGTCGGGCAAGCCGGCTCGTTGTTAAATGACCATTCATAAACCAGGTCTTCCATATCCTCTTCCCCTTGCAGTAACGTGACCTCCAAGTTTACCGACTGGTTGTCATCGCCGAATGTAATAACCTGGCTGCTTGATTGCAGATTGACTTTCAACACTCCTTCATTACCGACAAATACACGGCGCTCCGCCGAAACGAAAGACGTCTTTTTGACATCATTAATCCCGACAGCTGTCGCCGAAACGTCATAGAACCCCTCGGGACCAGGATCTTTTTCGATCGGGAAAGTCATCTGAATTTGGCCGACACCGATGAAATCCATTTCATCTTTGTAACCGTCACCATCAGTATCTCCGTTCAAGGGATCGGTGTCTAAAATATATTCTTCCAAATTAGTCAGCTTGGCATCAACCCCGCCGGTTGAATAAGTCGGATAACTGGGATTGGTGGTAACTAGGTAAGGCGTGACCGTCAGGTATTCTCCGTCATCATTCTTAAATGTATTGGCATAGTAACCGTCGGCATCCGGATCGTCATTTGGTAGAACCTCCTCGATGGTGGTGTAGCCGTAGTCACTGCGGCCTAGGAATTTCAGGCGCTCCCAGTTGTCATCCATACCATCTCCATCAAAATCCTCATCCGGGACGCGCGTAATCGGCTGACAGCAACCGCCCTCCAACCAAGTTAGGTCTGGCTCCGTCAGCTCCGGCAAAAGCTGGGCACCGGCAACAATGCTGTTCATTGGATACACGAGTCCGTCATTTACTAGACACCAGCCGAAATAAAGATTCTGCATGCGCGTGCGGAAATGCATCGTGGCAGTGGAAACCTGGACTTCGCTGTCCGGCAGCGGAGCCGGTGGCGCAAATTGCAGACCCATCTCCGGCATCGGCGCTAACTCTTCATCTTTTTCATTTGATTCATTCAGCAAGTCATCCAGAAGCCAGTTCCATTGCAAAGATAGTCCCGAGAATTTGAAAGGAAACATAGGATCTAGAAAACTGGTTTTGCGAGGCTCGCTGCGATTGATCGGATCTTCACAGGGCGGTTCAGCCGTCACATCAGGAATGGCGTGGCAGGCGCAAGTATCATAGGGATTATTAGGATCATCGATATCTTCCGGCGGGTTTCCCTCACATTCCTCAAAAGTCGGACCGTCAATCTGCCAGCTTTGAGTTCCTTCCAAATCCTCCATCAGTAATTCTAGGTTGCTTATAGTAGCGCCAACGTAGGGATTATGCCAGGTCCCGATATCGATATCCACACCCTCACGCGGCGTGATAATAGCCTCGCAACTTTGCCCGACCGGGCAATCTGCAGGTTGATATGGATTCGTAACCGGGGCTAAACCTAGCACCAAGTTTCCAGATGAATCCGTAACTTTCAACCAGCTGGCATTATTTAGCATATTCATATCTGTTTCTATCGTGTAGACCTCATCCGGATCCCAGTCATAGAGATTTCTCCCGTGCGTATAGGGATACATCATTGTTACTCCATAACCCCGAACCAAAACTGCGTCACAGAGAATATGCGGACAGGCGCTTTCCGGCCATTTTTCTACTTCAAATCCCCAGTTGGTCCGCACCATGTCAGCCGGGGCATCCGGATCGCAGTGGTCATACCAAGGCTGTCTAAAAGCACCAAAAAAAGTATCATTACTCGCATCACCGGTGGCGCTATTGTTATTGGTAATACCCTTCACGTCAAATTTGACATGAACATGCTGGATCGGTACCGCCTGTTGCGGCCATATTTTTATTACGGAATTATCTTTGGGTAAATAAACACCGTCATCTGTAAATTCAGCATTCCAGCGCCGCCAGGTCGTGCCCCGGTCAAAAGGACTGGAAACACTACCATCTTCCGGGCCGATCTCAGCATCAAGTTCACCTCGAATTCCAGAATCACCGCCCTTCAACTCTAGATCTAACTGATACGTGGCCGCCTCAGCCCCGGAAACAAAACCAAAAAACACTGCCAATATCGCCAGCACAAATAAACCCCAAATCCAGCTTGTCAGTTTAGGCGCAAGCATTGAAGTTACCGTAAATTGCTTTTATCGAAAACGGTTTTACTTAATACGAGGTAATCAGGCGCACATTCGGGCCGCCGCCGGGACCGGGACCAGTGATGATCTCGTCCTGGCCGCCGCCGACCATCTGGCCGCCGGCTACATAAACACCGCCGCGGAAGCCGCTGTCGTAGGCAAAGAAATTTGTAGCCGAGCGGGAACCGTCACGATTGTAGGCTAATACCTGGGGTCCGCCGCCATCACCGGCACCTACCAGAACCTCGACGTCAAGATCATCGTCAAAGTTACCGACTGCTACATGGGCTCCGGAAGTAACACCTTCAGCAAACGCGTCAAAAGCCTTGTAAGTCGCCCAAGTGCCGGAAGTGACAATCCTAACACCGCTGCCGTGGCCGGGACCTTCGCCGATTACGATATCGTCTCTGTTGTCACCGCTGAAGTCGCGCCCGGAAGCAACGAACACGCCTGTACGCAGCTCTTCCGAAAAAGCAAAGAAAGATTGGATCAGAGTTCCATCAGCTTCGTAGATTTCTACCTGCGGACCGCCGCCGGGACCGGCACCGACGATAATTTCGTCTTTGCCGTCACCATCAACATCGCCGGCAGCTACACTGGCACCGACAGTGGCTGTGCCCAGAGCATACCATTCGTGCTTTATCGTATAAGTTTCATCGCCGGCCTCGGTTGCCCCAAGTTCGACGTCATAAACTTTTACATGAGCTCGGTTATTAGCGCCCGGTACCACAATCAGCTCGTCATGCGCGTCGCCATCAACGTCGCCCGCAGCTAAGTTGATTCCATTACGGTCGGATGCTTCAAAAGCCATAAATTCACCACGCAGGTACTGGTTAGTATGATCCCAGATACGGACATGGGGACCGCCGCCCTCACCCGGGCCGGTGAGAATGTATTTAGTGCAAAACTCGGCGTCAGCTACCCGCACGCCGCCGCGGAAAGTTTCCGGATAGGCCATGTTACTGGTGCCACTAACCGGATCGACGGTAGTTTTGGTTGAGGTAGTAGTTTTAGTCGGAGCATCAGACGGAACCGAAACAGTCATTACATTACTAGTACTGACATTACCGGAGGAATCGCGTACAGAAATAGCCACGTAATACGTGTGGCCTGGTGACATTTTGATATTGTAGTACGGAACCCTGAGCGAAATCTGGTCCCGGTTTGAACTCACCCAGCCGGCGTAATTATCCGGATAGCTGGGAGTAGAATCAGTTTCTGAGACTGCCAGCTTGTAGTGGGCAAAATCGCTGTCCATATTCTTAGTCCAGCGAAAAACAACATTACAATCCCCCTCATAATACGCTTGTTCCAAAGTTACTGCTGTTGGCGGCGTGGAATCACCGGAACCGCAGCTGCCGCCCGAACAAGTGGCGCTAGCAAGTCCCGGAGAGAAAAGCAGCGCACAGGCTGCCACCAGCACTACCGCTAGCACAGAGACCATTTTTCCTCTCATAGGTTTGAATTTAAGGCTCTTTCTACTATTATACACGCTTTTCATAATAAAAAAAGCCGGGGAAGCAAACTTTCGTTCACTTCCCCGAAGGCCTTACTTTTGCCGAGTTCTCTCCATAAATCGGTGCAAGGCCGCCTTCTGCTCTGGAGTCAAATCTTTTCGAGGACGAGCCTCATCATACTGATCCAACTCCAGCCCGAGATCTTTCAAGGCTTCATGAATGATTTTCTGCCCAGAAGGACCATTCTGCGACTGGGTTTTCGGCTGGCTTGACGTAGTCATGCCATTTACCCAGCTCAGCAGCGGACACGCAGCTGGGAGAAGTCTTTCCGACGAACGCGACGACGACGCGGGTCGCGTTTGATCGTCTTGGGAGGAGGAGCCCCAGTACGAACGGTCTCTTCATCTACCAGTTTCTGTGAGTTCCCGTTTTCCGTTCTCTTGCGCTCCGCCCGGACTTTCTCCAACTCATGCCGTTTCGCTGCTTCCGAATTGGTCATACAAACCTCCTTCAGTGTTTCGATTGGGGGACCTTGGTCCCAACAAAAAGACAGAAAACATTATAATCAACCACATGTCTCCTGTCAAGACAAAATATATGATCAAATTTCGACAATACTGACCAAGCTCTCGCCTTCCGTTTTGTCCTTTTTGACGCCGTCCACGAAAACAATCTTGTCTCCGGACTTCACCTTATAATTTTGATGCAGATAGTCGCGTAAATCCGCCGAAATAGTATTCACATTGGCAATATGCGGATGCATAATCGGATCCAAACCCCAGACCAGAGATAACTGTCGCTGCGTCTTCTTATGATCTGTAACCGCCACAATCGGGATTTCCTGGCGCGCCGAGGAGACGGCGATGGCGGTCTGCCCGGTGACGGTCGTAACCACAATTGCCTTGGCCGAAATATCCTTTGCCAGGCTAGCGGCATGGCGCGCCAACATAACCATGGCTTTATCCTCGGGGCGAATATTCAAACGTTCGAACGGCAAAGTATCATCATATTGGCTAGATTCCGCATCAGCGATTATACTGGTGGCGGTGTTGACCGCCTGGACTGGAAACTTGCCGGAAGCAGTTTCATCGGAAAGATAAATGCCGTCAAGGTGATCAAAAACTGCGTTGGCGACATCGCTGACCTCGGCTCGGGTGGGTCGCGGGTTTGATACCATGGAATATAGCATCTGGGTAGCCACTATTACCGGCTTGAGCAGGCCACGAGCAGTAGAAGTGATAAGCTTCTGCAACTCGGGGACCTTGTAAATGGAAACTTCCGGGCCCAGGTCACCACGAGCAATCACAATTGCATCCGAAACTTCTGTAATTTTCGGTAGCTCTGACATAGCCTCATGCGTCTCTATTTTGGCAGCGACTTTCGTGGCCGGTTTTTTATTGTGACTGAGCTTGGAAATCAAGGCTTTCAGATTGGTGATGTCGTCCGGAGATCTTACAAAAGACAGTCCCAACCAATCAACATCCTGCTCCAGCGCAAAAGCCAGATCCTTTTTGTCTTTGTCTGTGATAGTCGGGACTGATAAAGTAGTGTCAGGAAAATTTATTCCCTTGTGAGATTTGATAATTCCGCCGGTAACCACTTCACAGACAATATCCTGGCCGTCAATCGAGACAACCTTGACTCCCATGGTGCCGTCGGCCAGCAGCAGGCGCGCCCCCGGCTCTACATCTTTGTGAAGATTGGGATATTGAACGAAAATTTTATCTTTGCCAAGGTCCTTGGTGACCTTATCTTTCAACCGAGTAGATGTTGAGAAAACCACTTTCTCTCCCTCCAGCAGCTCCACCTCTTCGGCAATCTCGCCCACTCTGATTTTGGGTCCCTGCAGATCTACCATTATTCCAATCGGCCGCTTCATATCTCGACTCGCTTTCCGGATGCGAGAAAAAGTCCGTTGGTGTTCTTCATAAGTCCCGTGAGCCATATTTACCCTCACCACATCCATTCCCGCCTTGCCCATTTCCAAAATAGTCTTCTCTTCCCAGGAAGATGGCCCGATCGTACAGACTATTTTCGTTCTGTTCATAAAATTTATTTTTCCCAAAACAAAGAAGCGTTGTCATCATTATAGCTGAAAAACGCTTCTCTGTATATACAGGATTTTTTTACTGTTGTGGAGGCTGCTGGTTATTCTGTCCCATTTTTTCTGCCCAGCCGCCCAGAACCGGCATTTTCCACTCCTGTCCCATGATTGCTTTGATAAAGCCGATCAGGGCCAGGATACCAACTGCGATATAAAGAATCGTCCAGATTGTGGAAATGACCATCCAGGCGCCGCCGACAAACAGAACTGAAGGAAAGAAAATCGCCGACAGGATTCCCTGCAGAACCCACAGGATTATCCAGACAATAGTAAGCACTGCGCCCTGCTTGGCGTGGAAAAATACAAACGGATCATCCCGTTTGACGAAATACATAATCAGTCCGATGATCGGGATGTAGCAGATCGCCGCCAGGACTTTGTCTTCTCCGCCTCCCTGCTGCGGTTGCGGTTGTTGTTGTGGTGGCGGTGGTGGTGGTTGTTGACCTTCCATTGGTATCACCCCCTTTCTTAGTTTAAAATGTAAAACGTAAAATTCAACAGTGCTCAGTCTTGAGACTGGTTCGTGAGCTGCTGCAATCTTTGCTTGACAGAATCAACGACGGCGGCTTGATTGTTTTGTAAGTCTGCTTCAGACACATTCAGGTTTGCCGCCTTGGCGTCTTTACCGATCATCGCCTTGAAGTAGTCGCCAAATTTCTTTTCCTGGAAATCAAGCTGCAAAGTTATTTGCAACTGCCCGGTGTTATTGCGCATAATACAGCGAATTTCATCCAGCTGTTGCTGCAGTTCGGCCGGCGGGCTGAATTTCATCTGGACTACACCGCCGGGACTCATATCCGGGACTATTTCCTTGAGTCCCCATTGCAATTGCTGGGTGACTATCGTCTGAAACTGGGCCATCATTGCCGAAGGGGTAACTGCAATTTTCATCGGTTCCCGGGAATCAGCTCCTCCACCTATCTCGGCCACTCCCACAACTTCCCACCAAAGATCATCGCGATTCAAGTCTGCATACAATGGCACCGTCAGCTCAACCGGGAACTGTTTCTGCTCTTCCGGCTTGATCGTGAAAGCCTGGCTGACAACAGATTCCTGAACGACCTCGTGTTTGGTGACCTGCCGAGTCTCATGATCGGCCCCGCTGTCGTCATGCAATTCTACAACCTCCTCCTCATACCAAGCTTTTACCAGCTGAACTTTGACGGCCGTAATTTTCTGTTCAACTTTACCGCCGACCAAAAGAACAGAGCCGGTGATCTGTCCGCCCTGGGGAACCTGTTGGGGAGAAACACTCAGTGTCACCTTAGTTCCACCGATCCCCATGGAAGCGCCTAGTTTTGAGAAAAACCCCATATGCTTTGACTAATCATTTATGAGGAAATTATAGCACAAGGCTCAAATAATCACCAATAATAAAACAAGTCCCAAATAGCAAAACACAAATTACAAACCCGAAGTGACCAATAAACAAACACGGCGCGATCTAAACATACGCCGTGTTTGGTATTTAGAATTTGTGATTTGTAGCTTGCACTTTTGGGCAAAGCCCAAAAGTGATTACATCATCCCCGGCATACCGCCTGGCATACCGCCGCCCATTCCGGCAGCAGCAGCGGCCGCACCAGCACCAGCCTCATCTTTCTTCTCCGGCAGATCGGTGACAACAGCCTCAGTCGTCAGGAGCATGCCGGAAATCGAAGCAGCGTTCTCCAGGGCTGAACGAGTCACCTTAGCCGGATCAATAATCCCCTGTGCCACCAGGTCCTCGTATATATCTGTGGCGGCATTGTAGCCGACGTTGCCTTTGCGCTTTTTCACTTCTTCAACCACAACCGAACCTTCTTTGCCGGCATTGAAAGCAATTTGGCGCAGTGGCTCTTCGAGAGCTCGGCGCAAAATCGAAATGCCAATCTTTTCGTCGCCCTCTGTCTTGATATCCTTGAGAGCTTTCATTGCCCGGATCAGCGCCACGCCGCCGCCGACAACTACGCCTTCTTCGACAGCAGCCTTGGTCGCAGCCAAAGCGTCCTCAACCCGGTGTTTCTTTTCTTTCATTTCCGTTTCGGTAGCAGCGCCAACTTTGATGACAGCGACACCGCCGGAAAGCTTGCCGAGCCGTTCCTGTAATTTTTCTTTATCAAAATCGGAATCGGATTGTTCAATTTCACCTTTGATCTGCTTGATGCGATCTTCGACCTCGGCTTTTTTGCCCTTGCCGCCGACGATCGTAGTGTTGTCTTTATCGGCAATCACCTTGTCGGCGCGGCCGAGCATCGCCACTTCCGTATTTTCCAGCTTCATGCCGGCATCCTCTGAAATGACTTTGCCGCCGGTCAGGATGGCAATATCTTCCAACATAGCTTTGCGAGTATCGCCAAAACCTGGTGCCTTAACCGCCAAAGCGTTCAAAGTTCCGCGCAGTTTATTGACAACCAGTGTTGCCAAGGCTTCGCCCTCTAGATCCTCGGCGATGATGACAACATCCTTCTTGCCGGCCTGGGCCAGTTTTTCCAGCACCGGAACGATTTCGTTTACCGCTGAAATTTTCTTGTCGGTAATCAAAATATAGGGATCTTTGAAAACCGCTTCCATCTTGGCAGTATCGGTGATCATGTACGGGGAAACGTACCCTTTGTCGAACTGCATACCTTCAACTACTTCTTTGTCAATGCCAATTGTCTGTGATTCCTCAACAGTGATAACACCGTCCTTGCCGATCTCATCCATCACCTCGGAAATGTGCTTGCCGACATTTTCGTCCTGAGCGGAAATTGTGGCAACCTGCGCAATCTCCTGCTTGGTTGTAATCTTGTCGGAATCTTTTAGCAGCTGAGCAGCAACTTCTTTGGTCCCCTTTTCCAGGCCCTTCTTCAGTGAGATCGGATTGGCACCGGCCGCGACATTGCGCAGACCCTCGGCAATCAGCGATTGCGCCAGCAAAGTAGCGGTCGTAGTACCGTCACCGGCAATATCATTGGTCTTGCTGGCAACTTCCTTGACCAGCTCGGCACCAATGTTTTCGAACTTGCCTTCCAGCTCAATATCTTTGGCGATGGTAACTCCGTCATTGGTAATTGTCGGAGAACCAAAACCCTGATCCAAAACAACATTGCGCCCCTTGGGACCAAGAGTAACCTTGACCGTATCGGCCAGCTTATCGACGCCGGTTTTCATTGCCCGACGTGCTTTTTCATCAAATTTAATTTGCTTTGCCATTTCTTTAAATCCTTAATTTTTTAATTTATGATACCGATAATGTCTTCTTCGGTGATGACCAGAAACTCTTTGTCACCTTCCTTGAATTCATCAGCGGAGTACTTTTTAAAAATAACCTTGTTGCCTGTTTTAACCTGCATGGCAACTTTTTTACCGTGCATATCAACTTTGCCGGGGCCAACCGCGACAACTTTGCCCTTGGCAGGCTTTTCTTTTTCGTGAGTATCGGGCAAAACAATTCCGCCCGGAGTTTTCTCATCCTCGGTGATCGGTTCAATCACCACATTGTTGCTAAGTGGTTTGATTTTCATACTGATTTTTACTTTAAATTAGGCTTATTTAAGATCTAGCTTAGCACTCAATTGTAATGAGTGCTAATTACCTCAGATTTCATTATAGAAAAACATGAAATGCTGTCAAGGGCCTCTTGATATGTTAATAAGTGGGATTGACCTAATAGCCTAAAAAAGCTAAAATTGCGCTCGCCCCCTAACATTTGCTGGGATGACCCCAGCTTTTGACAAAATCAGGGGAAGGAGGATGCGGATGTACGAGAAATGTGTGGTCAATGATTTCCTGCGGATCTTGCAGGCCAAGGCGAAGAAGCTGCTCCCGGAGGATCCGGACGAACAGAAGCGGCTCTTGCTGGATGTCCTACCCAAGGTTCTGAAGGAGATCGGAGACGACGAAGCGGAAGACGATTTCGAGGAGGAGTCGCCCGCTGCCGACGAGCCCGTGGATGAGGCTGTCGGCGAACCCGAAGAAGCTCCTGTCGAGGAAGCGCCCGCAGAAGAGGCCGAGGAACCGGCGGAAGAGGACAACGCTGTCGTGATCGGCGCCAACGACCTGGTCCAGAGCGAGGACGAGGCGGAGGTAGAAGCCGACGAGCCGGCGGAAGATGTCGAGGCGAAGGCGGAGCCCGCTGATGCGGAGGAAGCCGACACAGAACCCGTGGATGAGGCCGAGGACGACGCGGAGGAGGAAGAGCCTCCTGCCGCCGAGGACGCAGAAGACGTCGAAGCCGACGACGGGGAGGCCGAAGTCGGTGACGACGACGCGGACGACGCGGATGTAGCCGAAGAGGTTGCAGACGAGGAGCCGACCGAGGGCGAAGCGGACGACGAGGTGGAAGCGGACTCCGCAGAGGACGCCGACACCGACGAAGACCTGGAGGACAACGGCGACACCGATGCCGAGGAACCTGCAGGCGACGAACCGGACAACGGTGGCGACGAGGACGAGGCCGAAGCCGAGGACGCAGACGCAGCGGCGGACGAGGACGAGGCCGACACCCTGGAGACCACCGACAAGAACTGATCTTTCAACCAGATCCTAGCTGGATCTAA
>CAZLGC010000024.1:0-15653 GCA_964559275.1 uncultured Candidatus Saccharibacteria bacterium | reverse complement strand
TTTAATAATCCTTAAATTCAATTTTATGGTTAGGAGAGTTGAAGGAGGTAAATTCGATTTTCGTGACTTCGGGGAAGACGGTTCGGCCTTTGAGCGCGCTGTGTTTGGTGACAGTAATGGGTATTTAGTCGAGAAAGTTGTACGCGACCTCGAGAATGCAGATCCAAAGTACAGGGAGGCTTTGCAGTCAGGAAATAGAATGGATAAAAAGACTGAAAGAGGGGTTTTGTTGGCAGTCAAGGAAAAATGGGATAAAGAATGGGATCGTGCTCTTGAGAAATATGACATGAAGATGAAAAAATGGCGCGAGGGCGGAAAAAGAGGACCTGAACCAGAAATAAAATATCCTGATTCCTCTGATCCGGAAAAGCCTTTTGCAAATGACCTGAGATATTTAATAGAGATGCTTACTGGTGGCTTAGAAACAAGTTTCTATTCTACTATAGGAAATGACAACAAAATTGATAGGAAAGGAATTGATGCTTTTATCTTCTGCAGTGGTGAGCTAGTTACACTCGATGCAACTATAGGTGCATCGCACAAGCAAACCCACGAAGATACGCGTTCAGAGGTAGTGATTCTAAGAGGCAGAGAAGTTCAAGACTATGACGAAAGAGCCAAAGTTATAAGCAGGAGGGGTACCCAACCTATTTGGAGAGATATTGATGCTCCCGAGATTCCTAATAGTTATTTGGAAGGCATACTAGAGGCCACAGAGCGAATTGTTGATACGTTACAACAGAAAGGTGTGGTCTTGAAACCATTGGACCCAGAAGACAAAAAAATATTACAAACGCTGTATCAAAGAGCAGGCCTGTCATTCCCAACTTTCACAAGAGATCAAGCAGCTTGACAAGGAAGATGTTCTGGTGTATGGTGTAGCGTTACGGTTTTGATCTAGAGAAAGGAGGCACACCTTGGGAAAAACAGCCTTGTTCAAGCCCGATATTCGGGCTGAGCCGTTTCGGTGTCTGATCCCTTCTTGCGGGAGGGAAATCAAGCACCTCGATGGCATCTGCTCCAGATGCTTTCCCACGTCAGACGAAGCCGCCGGCACGCTCATGAAGGTCTACTGTCACAACTGTCAGACCTTCTTTGATCTCAAGCGGGGAGAGGACCCGGAGAACCATGTCCATCCTCACCTGCATCGAGACGGGGTGCCGGACAGGCTGGGAGTGATGATCGTGGGGGCCTGCAACAAGTGTGACCCGGAAGGAAAATACGACGAAGTATGGTCCGAATGGGTTGCCATTGCCCCTCGGGTTGCCGAGGAGCACAAGAACTGATTGCACGCCCATCACCTGCACAGTAATCCGCCCTGGATGTAAATCTACGGGCGGATTAAAATTTCTTGTGAAAACAACTCTGCCAAGGCGGGGCTGTTTTTTGATTATCTATTCAAATTATTCAGCTGCAAAGCAGCTGAAGACTTATTGAGACGCGTGAACTAATCAAGTTTTCTATTTAGGTGGAGGCGGAGGAGGTGCGGCACTGGGGCTACCCTTTTCAGGCAGGCTTTGTGGTGGGCCAACAACACCTCTTTCCTCTGTTTCTTCGTTGAATTTCGGAACTTCCTTTTCGGAAATTTCGACGAATGATTTGCCTTTCTTTCCGCCCATCTTTCCCTGGCGTTTCTTTTCGATGTCTTCCGGAGTTTCCGGAATTTCAAGCTCTTCCTTCGGTGGTTCTGGTTCCGGAGAGGGTTCAGGCATCTTGGGTCTTTCTTCGTACCCTGGCATATTGGTTTATATTAGTAGATCAATTTTCAATTCCGATCCCAATTTTGTGCAACGAAAGTAGTAGTCTGGAGTATTATGGTCGGGGTGCCCGGATTTGAACCGGGGATCTCCACGTCCCAAACGTGGCGCCTTAAGCCACTAGGCTACACCCCGCGAAAAAATTAAAACTCAAAATCTAAAATCGAAACTTTTGGAATTGACTATGTCCGATTATATGTAAAAAAAGCACTATTGTCAAAGGCTATTAAAAAGCAAAAAGGCAAGATTGGCTCGGAAACTAATTTTACATTTTGCGCTTTACATTTTACATTATAGTTATGCGCTACCCGAACTTAACTCAAGAACGTGAACTCTGGTCGCTCGGCTACAAGACCGTAGCCGGCTTAGACGAGGCCGGGCGCGGCGCCTGGGCTGGACCGGTGGTGGCCGGGGTGGCAGTGTTGTCGGCCGAGACCAAAATTTCTGGCTTGAAAGATTCCAAGTTGCTGACCCCCGAAAAACGGGAGGAACTTTATTCAGAGTTGACCGCCAGGGTTGATTGGGGAGTGGGCGTTATTGAGCCGAAACAAATTGATGAACTAAATATTTTGCGGGCAACTCGGCTGGCGATGAAGACGGCGATTGATTCTTTGCCTAAATCTCCGGAGTTTGCCTTGCTGGACGCTGTGCGCATCGGCGACCTGTCATGCCGGCAACGGGCGGTTACCAAGGGTGATCGTAAAGTGATGACAATCGCGGCGGCTTCGATCATCGCCAAAGTTACTCGGGATCGGATTATGAATGAGTTGCACACTAAATACCCTCGGTACGGTTTTGATATTAATAAGGGCTACGGCACCAAGTTGCACCAGGATATGTTGGCGAAGCATGGCCCGTCTCCCGTGCACCGAATGTCATATCGGCCATTACAGGACAAGGCAATTCCCTTGTTTTCTTGATTGGCAAAGGATTGGATTTTCTAGTCAGTATATGCTACAATAGGGCCATAACAAAAAGCTATGGAACTACAAAAATCTGACAGCGGAATGGTTTTGGATCCGCGCAAGCAAAAAGGGGATTTTCTCAATCCCGAACAAATATTGAAAAGCCTCGGTGTCGAAGGCAATATGAAATTTGCTGATTTTGGCTGCGGGGCCGGTTTTTTCACAATTCCGGCGGCCCGGATGGTCGGCGAGCACGGACAAATTTACGCGGTCGATGTTCTCAAAAGTGAGCTGGCCGATGTTGCCAGCAAAGCCAAGATAGAAGGGCTGCTCAACCTGAAAACTGTTTGGGCTGATCTGGAAATTCCACGGAGCACCAAGCTTAAGGACAACTCCATCGATATGGTTTTCCTGGCCCACGTTTTCTACCAGTCAAAGAAACCGGAAGCAGTTCTGGCGGAAGCCAAGCGAGTTGTCAAAAGTTCTGGAAGGATTGTTGTGCTGGAATGGGAAAAAGTTGATACGCCGTTTGGCCCGCCTTTGGATGAAAGGGTCAGCAAAGATGAAATGAAGGAAATGATTCAGCAAGCCGGACTTGAGATAGAAAGCGAATTCACCGCCGGCAGCTATCATTACGGATTGGTTCTTCGTAAAACGGACGATTCCGCTCCATCAGCTTCTGATACGGAGGTTCAATATGACTAGGCGTCGTCGTAGTCGTCCCAAAGATCAGGCGTCACTTGATAAATACGGTGCCAGCATCGCCACTGTTTTGGCAGTTGGTGCCACGGTGTGGGCGTTTTTCCGGGTCGGTTTCAAAATTCAGGACGGCGTCAAGAAACTGAAGCGAAACGGACAGCGCACCAAGAAGTCTTCATCTAATTCAAAATAAACTGAAAGGGGGTGAAAGTTATGAGCAAAATGGCAACTTATACGATTACGCTAGCTGTAGTTGCAGCTGTAGCTGTAGGCGTAGCTATCTATTTTGGCATGGCCGGCAGCGACGAAGCTTCGACAGCTTTGGGTGTTAATTATGCCCTGGAAGCTTGGGATAGCGGCGGCGGCGATGAAGGTGGCAACGGCAACGGCCACGGCGGTGGCGGTGGTGGCGATAGCGATCCGACTTTCACTGGCGAAATGCCCGGTTACGAGATTATGAATAACGGGGTGAGGATAACGGATGTTGATTGTTATTATGACGAAAACTACAACACAGTATGTCCGGGCGAGACATTCGTTATTCCGCTGACAAATGCTGATAATCTCGAAGATATCAGATTTCTGAACAGTGGCAGTGGCACCTACAAGATCGACCAAAGGAAAGATATCATCGTTTACTTCGATGATAATACCACCCATGTCTTTGAGCGAGGTAACAAAGACCGTAAGCCCAATACTTACTGGGGCGAAACATTCAGTGCTCCTGGTAAGAAAGCTGTGGCGATAGAGTTTCCTGTTTACACAGCTGAACCCACAGAGATTCAAGTCTGGGGAATTAGCAAATAGACCGAAAGTTTAGGCTCGGGGGTTAATCCCCCGAGCTTAAGGGGGGATTTTTTAATGAAAAAATACAAAGGCGATTTGGGAGAAGGGATTGCACAAAGCTTTTTGAAAAGAAAAGGCGTTACTGTCCTGACAACAAATTGGCGCTCTCACCAGGTGGGGGAAATCGATATTGTCGGTCAGCAGGGCCGGGAAATAATTTTTGTTGAAGTGAAAACACGGACTTCAGGCAGTTTCGGCTCTGGCCTGGAGTCAGTTGACCAGCGCAAGTTTGAACGCTTGCTGGCCACAGCGGAGGATTTCCTGGCGGCAAATCCTGTTTTTGCCGAATGCAATTGGCGGGTTGATGTCATAGAGATTTTATTGGATAGGTATACCCATCGCGCCCGGATTAATTGGTATAGAGGAATTAGTTGACTCTTAGTTTAATAGGGGTTGATTTTTTTATCCTTTTGTGCTAGAGTGCTGGGTCCAAGCGGACAGAAAGGAGGGGACGATGGAGATACATCGTCAGGGCCAAGGCCTGATAATTCGCCTGCCCAAGGACGTAGTCAGCCGCCTGGGAGCGGCTTCCGACCTGCACTTTGACAAACAGTTCCCCTCCCTGTCTCGGGAGATTTTCATCGACCGGTGCGGCGACATGCTGCGCCTGGTCACGGAAAACGGGGAACAAGGGCTGGTGCTGTTGGTGGGAGATGTTTTTGATCTGCTGACAACTCCGAACATTTTCGAGCTGCTGCCGCACCCGCGTGAGTTCGAGCAGATCTTTGATATCCGCATGTGCCTAAAGAAGCTCGACCAGCTGAGCCTCAGTGGTATCCCGGTGATTTACATCAGCGGGAATCATGATCGGGCTATCTACGAACTCGAGGCCGAGCTGCGCCGGTACATCACTGGCGAACTCCATCTTTGCAAATGGGCGGCCGTTGAGCACGATTCCGGGAAACTCTTTGCTCTGCACGGAGATTTCTGGGACAAGTTCAACCGCGAGGCTCCGGCGGGCGTTAAGCCTGTAGGAGACCTCATCGTCGAACAACTGATTGTCCCGATGCAGCGCCGAATCCAGATCGGTGAACGCGAGATCGATTGCTCCGATCTGAATCGAATTCAACCCCATGCGAACATTCCACTTTATCTGCGCGTCCTGGACCCGTCCGGGGCTCTGAATGAAGAGTGGTTTGAGCGAGCGGAGCGGTTGGTGCACTCCTCTGAATTCAAGAAGTGGGCCAAAGTTACGCACGGCTTTAAAGGTCGTCTGGTGCAGGGTTTCCTCAAGCTTCTGCTGAGTCTCGAGCCTGATCTCGGTAATCTGATGGAAATGGCGCAGTCGCTGGATCGCAGTGACTCTCATTACCTGGATCGTCGCCTACAGGAGTTTGTGACCGGCACACTTGATGACGAGGATATCGACCCTGAGTGGCGCGATTTTGTCGGCCAGACCGACATTGTCATCGCGGGACATTCACATAAACGGCGGTTGCTGCGCTTCAACGTGCAGGGACGGCTGTACCGTTATGCCAATACCGGCGCCTGGGTGAAATCACTGGAAGTTCTGCAGTCCGAAGACGGTGCTCCCTTGATTGAGGAGTACTATCGATTGATCTGGACAAATGTGGTTTTCGCTTCGTCGGAAAAACCTCGACTGATCCAGACTCCCTACTACGTCTCCTAAGAGCGCGAACTCGTTTCGCGCTCTTTACAATTTAACTTGCCAAAGTTACAAAGTTTGATATAATAGCAAACACTAGAACTAGGCTTGACTATAGGCTGGACACCGTAAGGTAGTCTAGTTTTTTTAAGCTCTAGACAATTAAATAACAATAGAATAAATCTATGCTCGGAAAAAACTTTTTAGATGCGGTCACACAACTGGCCGAAGAAAAAAACATTGACCGCAAAGTGGTCATGGAAACAATTGAAGCTGCTCTGGCGGCTGCTTTCCGTAAGGATTACGGTACGCCGGAACAAAACGTCAAGGTAGAAATTGACGAAAAGACGGGTAAATTCAAGGTTTTTGATGAAAAAACTGTTGTCAAAGAACTTGATGAAGAAATGGAAAAACGGGAACGCGAGTTCATTTTGCTGGCAGATGCCAAAAAGAAAAAGAAGGGCGCCAAAGAGGGGGATATCATTAAAGAAGATATAACACCCGATGAAACCAGCTTCGGTCGCATCGCGGCCCAGACTGCCAAACAGGTGGTTATTCAGCGTATCCGCGAGGCTGAGCGAGCGGCGGTTTATGATGAATATAAAGACAAAGAAGGTGACGTTCTAAATGCCACTGTGCAGCGGGTTGAAGGCAACACTATCTTCATGGATCTGGGCACAGCGGTTGGCGTGATGTACCCACAGGATCAAGTCCGCGGCGAAAACTATGCTGTCGGTCAACGCTATAAGGTCTACATTCGCGAAGTCAAAATTGGCCCGAAAGGTCCGGAAGTTTTGGTTTCCCGGACTGATGCTGGCCTGGTCAAGAAGCTCTTCAGCCTGGAAGTCCCAGAGATCTATTCCGACACTGTAGAAATAAAGGGGCTGGTGCGCGAAGCCGGCTCTCGCTCCAAGATGGCGGTCTACACCGAGGATGAAAATATTGATCCCATCGGTTCTTGTGTTGGGCAGAAAGGGACCCGGGTGCAGACGGTCAAGGCAGAGCTGGGCGGCGAAAACATCGATATCATTATTTGGGACGAAGACCCAGTTAAATACATTACCAATGCTCTCTCGCCGGCCAAGATAAAAGCTGTGAAACTGGATACCGAAAACAAGGAAGCGGCAGTTGAAGTGGAAGAAGACCAGCTCTCGCTCGCTATCGGCAAGGCCGGCCAAAATGTTCGCCTGGCTGCTAAATTGACCGGTTGGAAGATAGATATTGTCAAAGAAGGCGAGGAAAAAGACGAAAAGAAAGAAGAGGATTCTGATAAGAAAGAAACTGAGAAGGATGAAAAGGGCGCCAAGAAGGAAGAAAAAAAGGACGACAGTAAGGATAAGAAAGAGACCAAGAAAAAGGATGAAAAGAAGGGTGATGACAAGGCTGAGAGAAAAGCCAAGAAGGGTGATAAGAAAAGTGAAAAGAAAACAGACAAGAAAGAAGACAAAGAGAAGGAATCTAAATAGTTTTGCAAATTAATTTCATTTGAAAATCATGGAAATTGAAACACTGGCTATCATTGCCGGAATTATCGCTTTGGCCTATGCCCTTTTCCTCTCTTGGCGGGTGAAGCGCCAGGGAAAAGGCAGCGAAAAGATGCAGGAAATTTCTAGTGCGGTGCGCTCGGGTTCTATGGCCTATCTCAAAAAACAATATGTAATGATCGTCATTTTCGCGATTATTATTGCGGTAGTTTTGTGGCTGGCGATTGATTGGCAGACCGCTGTGACCTTTTTGGTTGGAGCATTCCTGTCAGCGCTCTCTGGTTACATCGGCATGAATATTGCCACTCAGGCTAATGTGCGCACGGCCGAAGCGGCCAAAGGCGGACTTAAGAAAGCGATGGCAGTCGCGTTTAGCGGCGGGGCTGTTTCCGGAATGAGTGTAGTTGCCCTGGGTCTGATTGGCGTGGCCGCTTTCTACTACTGGTTCCAAGATCCAATGCTGCTGATCGGTTTCGGCTTCGGCGCCTCTTTGGTATCACTGTTTGCCCGTGTCGGTGGTGGCATTTTCACCAAAGCTGCTGATGTCGGTGCTGATCTCGTCGGCAAAGTCGAAAAAGACATCCCTGAAGACGATCCCAGGAATCCGGCAGTGATTGCTGACAACGTCGGCGACAACGTCGGCGACTGCGCCGGCATGGGAGCGGATCTCTTCGAGACTTATGCTGTTACCCTGATTGCCGCGATGCTGCTTGGGGTAGGCTTTGGTGGCGGGATAACTTACCCGCTGGCACTGGGCGCGGTAGCAATTGTAGCCTCAATTATCGGCACATTCTTTGTCCGGCTCGGCAAGAAGAACAACATCATGTCTGCTCTTTATAAAGGTACTTTTGTGACGGCGGGCCTGTCCGCGGTGGCTTTCTATTTTGTGACTAAGTATTTGGATATGGACATGCGCTTGTTCGGTGCCACTCTGGTTGGTCTAGCCATTACGGTTCTGATAACTCTGATTACTGATTACTATACTTCCAAGAAATACAAACCGGTCAAAGACATTGCCAAGGCAAGTCAAACCGGTGCCGGTACCAACATTATTACTGGTCTGGCCGTCGGTTTGCAAAGCACGCTTTGGCCGGTGCTCGTGATTGTAGTCGGGATTCTCCTGGCTTACTGGTTGGGAGGTGTCTACGGAATTGCTATCTCGGCGATGGCGATGCTGGCCACGACCGGTATGGTGGTCGCGATTGACTCCTACGGTCCAATCACGGACAATGCCGGCGGGATAGCGGAAATGGCCGAGCTTTCCGATGATATCCGGGAAACGACTGATGCGCTTGACGCAGTCGGCAACACGACTAAGGCTGTGACCAAGGGTTACGCTATTGGTTCGGCTGCTTTGGCAGCCCTGGCTTTGTTTGCCGCTTACCGTGAAGAAGTTATAGCTGCGATCAAGGAATTCAATCTAGAAACAGTCCTGGATTTGACCATAGATAATCCGCTGGTCTTGGTTGGCTTGTTCATCGGCGGGGTTTTGCCTTTCATTTTCAGCGCCAATACTATGAAAGCTGTCGGTAAAGCCGCTTTCAAGGTGGTTGAAAATGTGCGCGAGCAGTTTCGCACCAAGAAGATTATGGAAGGCGAGGACAAACCGGACTACGCCCAGTGTGTGCGCATCGTGACCGGTGCCGCCCAAAAAGAAATGATCTTCCCGGCGGTGCTGGCAGTGTCAGCTCCGTTGGTTGTCGGTTTCCTGCTCGGGCCTTTGGCTCTGGGCGGGCTGCTTGCCGGTGTAATTATCGTCGGACTTTTGATGGCTATTCAGATGACTACCGGCGGTGCGGCTTGGGATAACGCCAAGAAGTATGTAGAAGACGGCGAGTACGGCGGCAAGGGATCAGAGGCGCACAAAGCGGCGGTGGTCGGCGATACAGTCGGTGATCCTTTCAAGGACACCGCCGGTCCGGCCCTGAATGCTCTGATCAAGGTCATGAATACGATTGCCCTGATCTTCGCTTTCCTGATAGTTCAATTCACCGTGATCAATCCAGATGTTTTCGCTACAGAAGCCGCTGAGGATCTTTCCGGGAGCGAGGTCTTGGCCAATGAAGTTGCTACCGAATACCGAAGTGATCGCTACGGTTTCAGCTTCATCATGGAAGATGTTAAAATCACGGAAATTGACAACTGTATTACTGTTGAAAGTCAAATCAGCCGCGACGGCGCCATTGAGGTCTGCGTAGTTCCGAAAGAAGATGAACTTTTTCCGATAAACAGCGATGGCATTGAATTGGCGGGTAGGATAGGTGGACAGCATCCGTCTTTTCCAAACGGCCGTAAGCTTTATATTCCTTTCAACGAAGACGGTTCGGAGCGGTTGGTGATCACCTTCACTCTCGATAACTCCGGCGAAGAACATCTAGACATAGACCAATTTCTCGATAGCTTTGCTCTGTAAAAAGAGTAGCCAAAGCCCCCTCGTGCAGAGGGGGCTTTCAATTGACCAAAAGTAATTGAGACGGTATACTGCCACTACTTGTCTTTAAAAAAATTATCATGAAAGTCGAAACTGAAGATCTCGAAAAATCACAAAAGGAATTAACAATATCAATCTCCCCCGAGGAGTTTGCCAAGTTTTTGGATCAGGCGGCTGCTGAGATTTCCAAGGATCTCAAAGTAGAAGGGTTTCGGCCCGGCAAAGTCCCGCGCAATCTCGTGGAAAAGCAGGTTGGTCCGGAAAAGGTTTTCGAGGAGGCTGTTAAGATCGCAGTTCCCGATACATTGATCAAAGCGCTAGAGCAGGAGAAAATCGAAGCAATCGGCCAGCCGGAAGTCACCCCGCAGAAAATCGCGGTCGGCAATGAGTTTGTTTACAAAGCCAAGGTGGCTGTTTTGCCAAAGTTGGAGATTCCTGACTATTCTAAAATAAAAATTGCCCGCAAGCCGGTCAAAATTGATGATAAAGAAGTTAATCAGGTGCTGGAGGATTTGCGCAAAAGCCGCGCGACCAGCGTTAAAGTCAAGCGGGCAGCCAAGGATGGTGATAGAGTTGAAGTGGATTTTGAGGTGGAAATAGACGGTAAAGTTATCGAAGGCGGCAAGAGCAAAAACCACCCCGTCATTATTGGCGAGAAAAAATTTGTTCCCGGTTTTGAGGAGAAGTTGATTGGTATGAAGGCGGATGAGAAAAAAGAGTTTGAGCTTGATTTCCCAAAGGATTATTACCAAAAAGATCTGGCGGGAAAACCGGCTAAGTTTAAGGTGGAAGTAAAGACCGTTCAAGAGATAAAATTGCCGGAACTGAATGATGAATTAGCCAAGAGTTTGGGTCAGTTTAGGGATCTGGCTGCCCTAAAAAAACAAGTGCGCCATAATTTGGAACACGAGAAGGCACACAAAGAGGAAAATCGGGTGGAAATGGCAATTGCTGAGGCGATTGCTGATAAAACAGAAATCGAAGTGCCGGATATTTTGATAAAATCGGAACAAGACAAGATGGTGAAAGAAATGGAACAGAATATGGCGCAACAGGGGGTTAAATTTGCTGATTATCTGAAGTCCATAAACAAAAAACGTGAAGACCTGGTGGCTGACCAAAAAGATGCGGCGGTAAAACGAGTCAAGGTTAGTCTAATCTTGCGCGAAGTCGGAAAAAAAGAGAAAATAGAAATATCTGATGAGGAGCTGGCGGAAGAACTGGAAAAGGTTAAGAAATCCTTTGGGCAGATGTATCAAGGCCAGGCGGGTATGAGTGAGCAGTTTGACACACCGCAGTACAAGGATCATCTGCGGGCCCTGATGACTAATCGCAAAATCTTCAAACGGCTCAAAGAACTTTGTGCGACGGGTGAAGAGCATAAGTGCTAGGCTAAAAAATAATATTATTGTCATCGCGAGGAGCGAACTTATGAGCGACGAAGCGATCCCGTGGGGATTGCTTCCCCCGCTGACGCGGGGTCGCAATGACAGCAACAGTTTATGAACTTCGGGGCTCATTTTTCCATCAAAGACGGCCTGGTCGGGGCTACCAAAGAAGCCGTGGAGTACGGGGCCACGACTTTTCAGATTTTTTCTCGGAACCCACGTGGTCGCGGTGCTAAAGAAATAACGGCGGAAGATATTGCCAACGCCGCCGAAATCCGAGAAGAAAACGGCATAAAATCTTTCTACGTACATACTCCCTACTACACCAATCTGGCTTCACCCAAACAGAAAACCTGGGGGATGTCGATAGGGTCGGTGGTCAAGGATTTAGAAGTCGCTGATGAAATTGGCAGCGGTTTTTTTGTGATGCATATCGGTCACCACATGGGCAAGGGGATTGACTGGGGAATCCAAAGGGTCATAGCCGGTTTGAAGAGCATTGCCGAGAAGGACAAATCCAGAACTAAAATTTTACTGGAAATTACGGCCGGACAGGGAACCGAGGTCGGCAACACCTTCGAAGAGCTGGAGAGAATCATAACAGGGTCCGGGTATAGTGATGACAAGATCGGAATGGTTTTTGACACCGCGCATGCTTTTGGTGCCGGGTATGATCTTCGCACTCCCGGGGCGGTCGATAAGACTATGGGGGAACTGGGGGAGAAGATCGGTTTCGACCGGTTGCAGCTGATTCATTGTAATGATTCCGCTGTCCCGCTAGGTTCACATAAAGACCGACACGAGCATATCGGCCAAGGCGAAATTGGCGAGGAGGGTTTTCGGGCTTTGGTGAACTACCCAGCGCTTAAGGACAAAGATTTTATTGTTGAAACTAAAGATCCGGGGCGGCGAGAGGATATTGAAAAACTTGAAAAAATGGTAGAATAAAATGATTTCAGAAATATAAAAATATGGTTGAACCAAAAATAGAGGTTTCCTGGGACAAGCGGAATGATATTGTCCGTGTCAAAGTTTACGGCATACCCAATAAAAAGACCGCTAAAGACTATGACGCAGCGGCTAATGAATTGTTGTCAAAGCGAGCAGCCCAGGGGCTCCCAACAAACCGGGTTCTGTATGATATATCCGAAGCTGGGCGACCGGATCAGGCGGCTCGGCGCATCATCGCTGACGTGGCCAAAGATGTGGCAGAGAAAAACCCTGATCTACAGGTGGCTTATGTAGGGATGGCTCCTTTGCAGAAGGCAGTTGCTCAGGTAATTGATTGGTTAGCCGGTGTGCGCAATGTCAGTTTTTTCGCCACCGAGGAAGAAGCCCTTGACTGGCTTAAGAAGGACAAAAATTGAATGGAACTAGAAGACATAGCCAACGAAATAAAGAAGTGCACCAAGTGTGGTCTGCACAAAAACCGTACTAACACAGTGCCCGGAGACGGTGACTCCAAGGCCGAGATCATGTTCATTGGTGAGGGACCGGGAGAGAAGGAAGATCAGCAAGGGCTACCTTTTGTGGGAGCGGCTGGCAAGTATTTGACCGAACTCCTGGAGATGATCGGGTTGGATCGATCCGATGTTTTCATTGCCAATGTTGTTAAATGTCGACCACCGAAGAATCGTGATCCTTTGCCCGAAGAGGTTGAAACCTGTACCACCAATTATCTTTTCAAGCAGATAGACTTGATTAAACCAAAGGTTATTGTTACGCTGGGGCGTCATTCAATGAATCGGTTTATTGAAGGTAAAACGATTTCACAGGACCACGGCAAGCCGTTTCGGGTGAAAGGCCAGGTTTATTATCCGATTTATCATCCGGCAGCGGCCCTTTATCGAGGGACTCTGCGGGCAGATATTGAGGCTGATTTCAAGAAGTTGCCGAAGGTTGTCGAGAAAGTTAAGGCTGAAGCGAAAAAGCCTAAATCTGCTCTATTGCCAGACAAGCCTAAGAAAGAGAAACAGCAAACTTTGTTATAAGGAGGTGTAATTTGAAAAGAAGGAGAAAAGTTGTTAGGGGCAAGGACGGCAGGCCGGCGTATAAACACTGGCCGACTGTCGGAACCCCGGATGACGATTCGGAAACGCGATCGCGGAAACCATGGGGGCCTGTTCCGGTGGTGATGGATATTGATTCGTCGGGAAACTCAATCAAAAGGGCGATGCGGTTCGATACTCCGCATAATCCGATGACAAGAGAAGAAAAGGAGGATGCGAAGTGAATCGGTTGGGAAGGCAGATCGGGGGAGTACTGTTGCTTCTCCTGGTCTTGTTCGTCTTGTGGTTTATCCTGAAGCGCTTGTTCGTGCTAGCAGTCATAGTCGGAATCATCGGAGTGGGAATCTGGCTGTGGCGTCTGGGCGTTACCAAGGGAAACTGGTGAACGAGATGGGGTGGCGAGTTATAGGATTATTCATCTTGTTATTGCCAATCATCCCTATCTTGCTGGTGATACAGCTTATTGTCAGTATTCCCGGAATCATTCTCTGGGTTTCATTACTGCCTTTCTATCTGACGCCTGAAGGTGTTCGGATAGAGTAGCCAAGAAAGGGGGAGTAAAATGGCTAAGGGCAAGGGAAAGCGCAAGGTGCAGCGTAAATCACCCAAACAGAGACGGCACCGCAGCAAGGTGAAACGCAATCGCCGCAACCAAAGACGGAGGAAACGGTGAGAGTGCTCAGTAAGGCTCCAATTATGGCAATTGGAGCCTTTGACTTTTGGGGCCCTAACTGGTAGAATTTGACTCGTAATTACTCGGGCGCGATAGCCAAGCGGTTTAAGGCGCTGGTTTGCAAAACCAGTATTCGCGGGTTCGAATCCCGCTCGCGCCTCCACGCCTCCGTGGCGGAATTGGTATACGCGAGGGACTTAAAATCCCTTGGCCGTTTACGGCCTTGTGAGTTCGAGTCTCACCGGAGGCACCATAATTCTTTGTTGGTTATTGGTTGATAGTTATTAGTTTTAAATGGTAGTAAGAACTCCGGGAAAATACAGCGCAGGCGCTCATAGCTCAGCTGGATAGAGCACGGGCTTCCGGAGCCCGGGGTCGGAGGTTCAAATCCTCCTGAGCGCACCACAAAGCAAGCTGGAGTTTATCCGCCGGAGCCCGAGCGTAGCGAGAGCGAAAGCAGGGCGGAGGCGGAACTCCTGCTGGGTGCACCAAGTAACCATCGATTTGCATAATAAATATCAGAAGATAGTTGCTGAAAATCTTTCAAAATCCATTCAGAGAAGGAGGATAGAAATGAAAGGAATTTTGGTTTTGATTACCTGCTTGATCAGCATCCCGCTGATTATCGGAATCTTTGGGCTTCTGGTCAGGCATTCTGATGAGCCAAGCTTGACTGGTTCTTCATCCCGAAGTAATTCTCCCGGAACAGGTCCAGGAGGAGCTTTCTGCGGAGGCTGTGGTCTGGCCAAAAACAAGTGCTGTTGTGATGATGAGTACCAGTCACTGCGCTGAACTAAGTAGCCGTCACCTGTTTATCAGGATGGCGGCTTCTTTATATGGTACAAAAACCCCCTACCTAAGTGATAGGGGGTTTTTGCTTTAGATTAGTTCGATTACTTCAACCGTGAGAGAACGGCGGCCAAAGGAATAAGCGGAAGGCTTATCGGGCAACCAGAGATCAAAGTGGTTTCCCTGGATGGCACCGCCGCGATCCTCAACCACGAAAATGGTATCAGGATCATACTCCGGGATCCGCAGCAGCGTACCAAAGGGGTAAGCCGGCGGAGCCGCAATGGTTCCGTAGTGGACCCGGGCACCGGAAGCGGTGATCCACGGGTTGCCGCTACATTCATCAGGGCTGGGAGTATAGGCGGTAAAATTACCAGTAAGGGTTTTAGTCACTTTGTATTCAGTCTCGGCTAGAGCTCTGAGCTCACCGCGCTGAGCCTGGGCCAAACGGGCAGCTTTGCGCTCTGCCTCTAGGGCTTCGGCTTCCGCCTGTTTTTGTTGCTCGAGTTTGTCGAGCTGCTTCATTCTCATCAGGCGGCGGGCTTCGGCAAGCATCTCACGATTTCTGTAGATATTGTAGTCAACGCCAAATTCCTGGGGTCCCTGATCCAATTCCGCAGCGTAGGCCTTGTTAGTGGTGGCCACAACTGGGAGATAGAACCAAAGGGCGAAGAAAATGACGGCAACTGAGACAACTAGTTTTCTAATGGTGTTTGGCATCGAATATCCAGGGGAAGGATTCCACCGAGGCAGAGTCCTACCTGGGTATTTCGTTGCTGGAAAACGACCTTTTAATAAATTGAGACCTAAATTAAGGCTTCAAAAAACCCCGTCACTTGACAGAGCTTTTTTTAGGACTTAATTCTGAACACGCCATATTAGCACACATTTATTATTTTGTCAAGGTTTTTCCTCTTTTTTCACTAAAAAATGGCTTATTTAAGCCATTTTTCCAGGTAAATACTCAGAAATTGCCTTTTTTAACCTGCCATTTTAGCGCTATTTTTGACTTAGGTCAAGGTTTTCGGTGCTTTCTCGAAAGGTAAATACTTGACAATATTTCTTA
>CAZLGC010000023.1:0-15693 GCA_964559275.1 uncultured Candidatus Saccharibacteria bacterium | reverse complement strand
ACCATCCCCATCTGAATCCGTATCATTAAAGTTCTCTGGGTTTCGAGTCAATTTGCTACAACATCCTCCGCCTTGCCAGCTTTTCGGATCGGCGACCTCGGCCTGCTCGCCATTACCGTTGGCAATCATTTCATTATAAGTTTTGGTCAGACCGGTATCGCCCCGAGTAAGACACCAGTTAAACATTAGGTTTTGAGACATAGTACGGAAGTTCTGGGGAGCCGCCGCAACATTTACAGTGTCACCGGTTGTAGCTGCCGGAGGTGCAAAATTAATATCCAAGGATGGGTCCGGGGTTTCATTCTCTTGATCGTCAAACAATTCATTCAGAACATCAGCCAGGTTCCAGTTTTCCTTCAGGCCAATGTCAATGTCACAGCTGCTGCCGTCGCAGTCAAAATCCAGGTACAAGCTGAACGGGCTCTGCGCCAGATTAATGTCATCATCTCCGGCCCGGTCGTCTTCACAGGGCGGCTCGCCACCGTCAAGCGATGTGCAGGCACAGGTATCGTAAGGATTATTCGGATCATCATAAGGATCGCCGATATCGGTACCGGGCTCATCTTGACGCGGGCCACTGTCACTGTTGGTACTATCTTCACAGCTTGGATAACCACCAAAGTCATCCCAGCCATCAGTTACCCGAGAGGCATTGAGAGTAATATTTGAGTAAACAAGTCCAGGTTGAGCCGGAAAACCGGGATGATTCGCCAAACCGGCCGAACCAAACGCGATTGCTTGTTGGCGCGTTAAGAATGGCCAGGCTAGATCCAGGCTGGCTTCCCAAGACTTATATTCTTCCGTCCCGTCAGGTTTGGTTATGACGACATCCGTATCCTCAACTTTGACAATAGCAGCCCGGTCATTTATATCACTCGTCCAGCGGAAGGTGAAATGATAAGTATGGTCAGGATCCCAAGGATCGGTGGCAACATCATCACTCGACCAGTCACAATCTATACAATACTTCCACTGAAAGCCCGGTGTTCCTCCGGTCTGCGGCACGGATGATCTTTTTCGGAAATGAATGAAATAACCGTGATGATCCCAAAGTGTTGGCTGGGCAGCGTCATACATGGCAAATATCTGGCGCTTTTTATTCTCCGGGTCGTCTTGCTTAATACCTTTGACATCAAATGACAGCGTACCGGCGTAAATTGCTCCACCTACTAACTGCCCCACCGACCAAACTTCGCCGTCATATTCGGAACTTATGTAAATGTCACTGCCGTAATCATATGTCGCTGCTTGGACTTCTGCCATTGTTCCAAAAATAAAAAACGACAGCACCGCTAGTACCGTACTTATAATAACTACTCGCCAAATTTTACTGATTACTACCATAAAATTAACTTGCGACCTTAAAATGCCAGCTTGATCAGATCCCAAAGGCTGGCCCCGGCTTTGTAAGCTTCCCAGCCGCACTTTATCGGATGAGCTTCGCAGTATGCGATTATAACCACTAAACCTACCAAGAGAAGAAAAAGCAATCCCCAAATAGCGATAATTATTGCCGAACGTTTGACATTTTTTTCGGTTATCCCACCTTCTTCCAGCATTATCCAGCCGGCTGCTTTTGACAAGACAAAGGACGCACCCATCCCGATGACGGTGGCATCCCAAGCGTAATCACCCGATTTACCAGGCAGAAAACTAAATAGGGGCTTCAGCTTTGAAGCAACAGCTGCCCCCTTGGGCATCTTGGCTCCCCCGGCACCACCGCCCCCTCCGGCTCCTGGCATACCTCCGGCTCCGCCCGGCTGCTGCAAAGCATTCATGGCCTTCCCGAAACCGCGTTCCTTCTTATTTTTTTCCTTATCATCATCTTCATCTTTATCCTTACCGGAAAGCTTATCCATAGCCGAATCCTGGGCTTTCTTTTTAGCCCGGTCAGCAATCTTTTGGCCGGCCTTGCGACCAGCTTGTCCGGCTTTGCGACCTGCTGCCTTGGCTCCTTTGGCTGCCCCACGGCCCGCAGCTTTAGCACCTTTAGCCGCGCCCTTGGCAGCCGCCTTTCCAACTTGGGCGCCAACTCGACCGGCAGCAGCAGCAACAGCGGGTAGTGGCATAAACTATTCTATATCCGGAAGTTCGCCACCCTCTCCGTCGGCTTCGGCCTCTTCCTGAGCGGCAGCGAATTCCTGTTTAGCTTGTTCTATCTCCAAAATCTGGCGGGGATCACTAGTGATAATTTGGTCTTCTGTATATGAAGCCTGTATTTTGATTGCCACATGTTTTTGCCCGGCAAAGAAAATCCCTTCACCGACATCACTTTCCAGTAATAGGTATTTTTCACCGTCAGTCAGGTGGAAAGTATCAGCAATCAGATCAATTGCTGCTGGCGACTGTTTCAGCAACATTTGCAGAGACGAGTTAGTAACGATCGCCTTCCCGTAGTCTGAGTGCAGGAAATCAGCTACATCCTGACTAATAGTAGAAACCCCCAGATAATATTTGCGTGCCCGCTTGGCCAGACCAAACAAGAACTTGGCCGAATCCTCATACTGCATCATCCACCAGGCTTCATCAACCACCAACATCCGTCGCTTCAGCTGTGAGCGGACGATATTCCAGATATAATTCAGAATGACATACATTCCGATCGGACGCATTTCATCCTCCAGGTCACGGATACTGAAGACAACCAGTTGATTATCCATTTCAATATTGGTCGGCTGGTTGAAAACTCCGGAGAAAGTTCCCTGGGTGTATTTTTGCAGGCGCAGCGCCAAGTTCTCGCCGCCTTCCATATTATTCAGAATTTCTTCTAAGTCCTGCATAGTGGGAACATCGACATTAGCCAAATCACTTTCCGGGGTAATATCTTTCTTGGCGTAAGCCTGGGTGATCGCCGTATCCATAATCGAGTCCTCTTCCGGACTGAGCTCGCCGAGCATCAGGTTCATCAGGCCGATGATAGCAACCGTGGCCGAGCGCAAAACATCCGCGGTGGTATCGCTGCCGACAGCTTTGGGTAGATCAAACGGGTTGATGCGATTATCAGCGTTGAGAGAAATCTCCAGATAGCTGCCGCCGACCGCGTCGCTCAGGTATTTATACTCGTTTTCCGGATCAATAATAATCACATCTGTCCCCATCATCAAGCTGCGCAGAATTTCTAGCTTGGTAGCATAACTTTTGCCGGCGCCAGACTTGGCAAATATAACCATGTTGGCATTTTCCATGGCAAAACGGTCAAACAACACTAGACTGTTATTGTGGCGGTTAATGCCGTACAAAATCCCGTCATTGGAGGTCAGTTCATTGGAAACAAACGGGAAAGTAGTTGATAGCGGCGCGGTGTTGAGGTTTGTCTCTATTTTCAGCTTGTTGGTTCCGACTGGGATAGTGGAAGAGAAGCCTTGTTCCATCAACATCATGGCGTGTTTGGAGTAAACAAGCTTCGTACTCAGAATTGATTCAACCTGCTCGGTGATCTTGTCTAACTCTTTCTTAGTTCGCCCGTAGACCGTAAGGTAAAGCGAGAAGCGGAAAAGCTTTTCCGTTCCCTGCTGAAGCTTGTCGCGCAGTTCCTCGACATCTTTGTAAGCAGTGTCCAAAACCGGATCACGGACAGCGCCCTTTTCCTCGTTCATCATTATTGACGTCTGGATTTGGCCAACCTTGTTGCGGAGTTTTTTAAGAAGATCTTCAGTTTCTACCACGCTGAGAAACATCGAAACATCCACCGTCTGATTCATATTAATAATCGGAGAAAACCAGCTTGTTTGCAAAAACCGCGGATAGACATATACAAACAACGTCCGCGCATACCGGTCGCCAATGCGAATATAACTCGGTGTTATCTGGATTGCCGCCGGAGCTATGATGTCTTTAACCGTCGCTAAACCCTTACGGTAAACCCGCTCCGCTTCCAAAACCGCCTCGCGCTGGGCGACTTGGTCCTTGGTCATTTTTGGTTCTGTATCTTTGGCCATATCATTGATTGGATTGGTCGGTATCTTCCATAACTACGTCGCCAGCGGAGACATCCAGTTTATTGATGTCTGTCAGATTTTCCTGCTGGAAGGTAGCCGGATTGTAAGTGTTATACATAAGTTCTATAAGCTCCTGGGTTTCCAGTTTGACAATCTTCAGGCCGACTCCCTGCAATCCCGTTGCAATATGATCCAGGCGCTGCACTAGCTGGGTCTGATAACGCTGGAAATCTTTTTCTTTCTGCACCACCGCCTGCGCCGGCTTGAAGAGGCCGCTCATAAAACCGCCCTTCTTCTTTTTCTCAAAAGGAAAAAGCGGAATAACCACAAAGAATTCTTTACTCATAATCTGACGCAATTCCACCAGCTGTGAGATGAAATCGATATATTCCGCGGTCTGCAATCGCAGTAACTCCGTCGTCTGCTCACCCTCTCGCTCTTTCAGCTTGTCGATGTAAGGACCGATGTCAAGGCGGCGAGACTGCACGACTATCTGCACCGGAAACTCGAGCGAGTTTAGGAAACTTTGGTACGAATATATTATTGCTTCCTGCTCTTCCGTGGACTTAAGAGCAAAGTTCATGCTATTTACCATGCCAACCACGCGCAGGCTGCCATCACGTAGAACCAGCACCCCGTCCCTTATTTCTTCAATTTCAAGATACTGCTGGGCGCTTTGCCCAGTTTGCACATCCTCCTCCGAATCCATTGTCTCTTTGACAAACTCCTTTTCTCCGACAGAGGAGTCAGCCAGTTGTGGCTTCGCCATGATTTATCTCTTACCTAATAATTCATCTACTCTCTGTTCTCTCTCCTGTCGCTTTTTATCTTCTTCCAGTTCGTCCTCAAGTGAAACTTCAGCGCTGTCCGGCAGGTCATAAATGCTCTGGTCAACCCCACCTTCGTTGTCCAGTATCGTCGAAAGTTTGCGCAGCCGGCTTTCCGTCACCTTTTGGCCAATCTGGGGAACCTTGTCCTTGTCCATCTCCTTGGCCTTCGCCTTGGTATCTACTTTTACATCAACTCCGATATACTCACGGCGCCACAACATGACTTTGGGACGAACTACGTAGCCAAAAGCTGCTTGTAGAAAAACTATAAAGGGCCGACCGTTAACTTTATAAAAGGCAAGTGCTAAAAATATACCCAGAATTGGGATGGCGGGAACTAGAAAAACTTCTATCGTCGGTGCGATTGTCCAGAGCGCAAATAAAGCTCCGGCCCCACCCAGAAGGTAAAGGAATTGCTTCAGGGTCAGGGGGCCGATGATTTTGTCTTCAACTTCGATAAACTGGGGAACGGAATACTGCACGTAAATTCAAAATTAAAATGCAATCCAACTAGCTAAGTAAGAGGCGGCTGACTTCGGAAATAGCATTAAACTGAGGTTCACTCAGGTACGGTTTGCCGGCCGCTTTACGGAAAGCGGCTGTCTCTGTAATGCTTTTGCCCTGCTGCATACTGTCATTGCCCATGTCGATATAAGCGTGGTAAAGCTGGCTCTTTTTCCAGGCGGCGACGATGTCCGAGCGGGAGGCGCCAGACTTATTGGCAATATCCTGAATTTCTTCTTTTAAACGATCTGTCAGCTTGCCGGCGTCAGGGGGTTCCACATCCAGTACCCGCGGCGAGATATTCTCCAGGTCAGCGGTGGTTGTCAGCTGCAGGGTAGCCGGAGATTTTGCCGGCTCCGGTGCGGCCGACCTTGGCACCGGGGCTGGCCCCTTACGCTCAGCCGGCTTGATGTCTGATACCGGGGGAGGAGTTGTGTCCTTGGGAGGCGACACCTGCGGTTTGGCAGCAGCCACTACGCCGGCGGCCGTAGCAGCGGACTGGACCTTTGCCGGCTCTGATTTCGGTTCTGATTCCGGGACCAGCTCAGCTTGAGGCTCAGATTTCGGCTCCGGTTCAGGAGCGGGTTTCGCTTCCGGCTGTTCTTTCGCCGGTTGCTGCCGGCGGGTGAAGTCTACCCCCATTGACTTGGCCTGAGCCAGCCATTTCTGAAAATATTCTTCCGCTTCCGGGAAATAATCTTCCTGATGCGGAACCAAAAAAACTTTGCCGACGTAGGTGGCCATCTTCAGGGCCGTCTTCTCGTCAACCCCCAGCTCGTTTTGCAAAACGTACGGGTAATTATCAAGAGATATTCTCTTGAGAAAAAGAAGCAGGATGGAGCGAGAAAATTTAGCTACATCAGTAGCCTTCTCTAGTTTAACTTCATCTGCAATCGCAATAACTTTGTCACGAGTTTCGTCAGTACTCAAAATGACACGTACCTTCTCCGGAATCTCCAAATTATCAGCAAGTAATATTTTAGAATCTTCTCCCATACTTTTTTAGGTAGTTGGACGGCCGAATTCCTTCCTGGCGGCACCAAGAAATGCTCTGTCAGCAGAAGACACCTTGCTTTCAGGACGCGGTGGGGCTTCCCTGCGCGCCGGTCTACCCGATGCATCAAGCACTGTACTTCCTGAAGCTTCCTCAACCTTCTTTTCATACTCTGCTAAGGCCTTCTTTTCTTCCTCCATCGCGGTTTCAATTCTTTCCATTTCCGCTGTAGCATCCGCTTTCATCATCGCAGCCATCTCGGGATTGTTATCCGCTACTTTGCTTATACTACCAAGATTATTACGAGACCATTCTTTAAGTGCCCCCTGATCTACCTCATTCATGTTCAGTGACGAAATATCTTTCGAACTCATTCTGTTTTTGATCATATCGATTTGTTCTTCTGCCGACAATCCGGTTCCCTTGAAAGAACCGGTTTCTACACCAACCTCACGCGCGGCATTTATGCGTGCTTTTCCTGTAGCTTTCCCACTCTTTATAGCAGCGGCCAAACTGGTTCCATATTTGCTTCGGCTGGCTTTAGTCATTTTGTCTTTTTGACCCTTCGTCAAATTTTGACTCATCATCAATGCGGTGGTCTCTGCGTGATCACCGTCCATCTGGGACAAATCTATGCCTTCGGCTCCATTCTCTTTAATCATCTTGGCCGCTAACTCATTCGGGTCTTCACCTCTGCCCCTTTCCGCCGCAAGCTCTCTCGCTGCCGCCAACGGATCACGCTTCTTCCAGGCATCCATAAATTGGGCTCGTTCCCGTGCTGTCCCGTTACGTTGCAACGCGGTGTACTGATTTCTCGCATTTCTTATATCCGAGTGTCCATTTATCATGCCCTGAACAGTTGCCATGCGCTTACCTGTGGCAGATGCCGTTTTACTTTTCTGGATTGCATCAAGTTGCTCTTTAGTAGAATTCTCGTCAATACCATATTGCTTCTTAGCCGCGTCCGCTGCTTCATTACGTTTCTGCTCTTCTGATGCAGAGACACCGGGGCCAAACCTGGAAGCAAGCCGCTTCCGGACACGAGCAAATCCGGCCTCGATACGCCTTCCACCAGCAGCCCTAAACCCTGCCTGAAGACCCTTACCAATCCCCTTAGTCGCCTTCTTCCCGGTCCACTTAGCCGCGCCCTTGCCGGCATTAACAACCGCCCCGGCGCCGGCGATGCCCATGTCCTTAGAAATGGTGACAGCTTTGAGCAGGATCACGACAGCAATTATAAGAGCTGCGATCGTCGCGGAGTTTCTCCAACCACCTTCAACGGCAGATGTAGGATCACCTTTATTTGTACCGAGCTCGCTTATTGAAGACAAAACATAAATGGCCAACCAGACCATAAACACAGCTGCCGGGCCATAAAAGGCTTTTTCTAGAAATTGCCGCCACCACTTTGAAACCATTCCCTTGGTAGAGGGCAAGATCATGCCGGCGTATGCCAGCGGGGAAAAAATAGTTAGTACCATCAGGGAAACCCAACGAGCCACCAGCAGCACTATCAACATCAGGAAAGCAAATACCATCGCGATCATAAAAACGAACGCCGCCAACATAGCCTGGAAATAAGTCGCTCCACCCCCTCCTTCTTCGTTCGCAAACGTAGTCGGATTCCACCAATCCTCTACCCCGACTGCGCTGGCGATGGCTCCGGAATAGTTGCCCCCCGCGACGTCTATCGAGTTGACAAAAGACGCCATTAGTATTCGGCAAAAATCTAAAATTACCCCGCAGATGAGCTTACTGAAATTTATTAGCAGTAAGGCAATAACAAACGGGACTATCAAGCGCTTCACATGATAAGTTGGTACCCGGAGAATGGTGGCAAAACCGATACCGAGCAAAATCAGTACAAACGAAAGATTGGTAATGTTGCGAACTGCTACCCAACCACCGTTGACCGCCGGCTGAGTAACAATTTTTTGAAACCAATCCCACTTATAAACAACACCGTTGAAAACTGCGCCGAGGCCAATTAGTATCCAAGCTAGAACCTGATTGATAAGAGCTAGAACAAAACCGAAAACATTAGCGATCGGATTGCCATTTATATTTTGCGCTCCTGATATATTTGGCAAAACCAAAAAGACCATGACTACAATTGCGGAGGTGACTATCGCCGTAGTAAGCAGACGCCGCCGCCAACGCTTCGGATGCCGGAAAAACCGAACAACCCGGGCCGTAAACGGATCGTAGACCAGGGTCCATAAAAAAGCCAAGCCTTCTCTTTTAGCTATAGCCCCAAATTGTTTCCACCCGTTTGACATTATCGAAAGAGATTTTTAGTTAGAAAGCGTCCTCACCCAGGGTTTCTTCAATGAAATAATCCAGGGCCGCATTTATGATGACTGACAGAAAGCCCTGGTAATTGGCCTGGACCTGAGTCGTACCGTTAGTGGCAGCATCAAGCATTGTCGAAAATTGCTTGGCGTAAGTCTTGATATTACTGCTCTCTGTCTCGGCCGGCGGTCGTGGCGGGCCAATGAAGTCGGGCGAAGTTTCGTCATAAGCTCCGCTACCAGCTTCCGTAGTAGGAGCAATGCCCCCATCACCGGTCAGGGCCTGGAGGATATAGACTGTTTCGGTTTCGGCCCGAGCCTGCTCTACCTGATCGACGGCTTTAAAAAATGTCCAGAAAGGATCATTATAAGCAATCATTTGGCCAAAATTTTCCCAGCCGCGCTCCTCGGAAATATTTATTTCGCCCAGATCAACACCGCCCGAGCTTATATGGACCGGACACCAGTCATATTGATCCACCCTGTCAACTGCTTCGTACTTAACGGCTAGGCTGACGGTCGGATCTATGTTGGTACAATTAGCCAAAAATGAATTCCAGAACTGGGCCGCCGCACTGTCCCCGGAAGCATAGATATATTTACCAAAGTTCCCGACCAGGCCGCCTTCATCGCCAATCGCTTCCATCACTTTCTTGCGGAAAAGATCCATAGCCTTCTTTTTGAGGACGTCCATGATGATTGCCTTAATTTCCTGCCAAACGAAAGTATCCAGCGGATCATCTCCCATATTGGCACCAACATTAGCCCAGTCCGGCCAGGAAGCGGCAGCCTTTGTCTGCAACGGAATCACCAGCGCGCTTAAAAGCAGCCCACCGACGACCATCATCACAACTGCTTTTTTGAAAATAGAAATCATTGCTATTCGCTATCGCTAGTCTCGACTATGTCTGAAGCCTGGGCGGAGAAAAAGTCCGTAGTCAGGCCCAGTTCATATTTAGAAGAGAGGCTCTCCAGTTCGCGCTCGCCTTCTAGCCCCAGCTGCTCAATCCGGTTCATTTTGGCTAGGAGTGACATCGGCTCCATCGAGTCCCCGGTCTCCATTCGCTGCAGTCCGCGCATCATTGACTCCGACTGAAGCAGTAGCTCGAGGAAAGTTTTGTGCAATCGCACTGCCGGCTCCGGGACCTCAATTTCCAACAAGCTGTCTGTGTATTTAGCCACGCTCTCAGCCGGGCGGCGCAACGACTGGAATTGCCCGGCCATGCCGGCATTAAATTCGGCAACCGTGGCCGAGGCCGCTTCTTCATCACCGCCGAAAACATCCAGCGCCGCCATGGTAACCTCGTCAATATATTGATCCAGCAGCGGCTTGGCTTGGTCTTCTTCAACCGGGACAATTATCAAATCAGAATCCAGGATCGTTATTTCCTGCGAGCTGTTCCCGGTTCCGTACAGGCTGGAGAGATCACTCAGGTCACCAACGCCCATTTCCTGAAGAGTCATTATGTCTGTGGAGTTGCCTTCACCGTTTAGGAGCGCATCAACCGAATCTAGGCCGGCCGCCTCATAATTGTCAACACGGTCCGCCAGATCTTCAGCACTATCACTGGTGGATGGTATTTGGTTAGGGTCATGGCCGGTATAGACTTCCATCTGATCTGGATAACCATCTCCGTCGGTATCGGTTTTGAGCGGGTCGGTTTTATAAGTCAGCACTTCTTCACCGTCAGTCAGGCCGTCGCCGTCTGTATCGCGCTTCTCCGGATCGGTGCCATACTCGTTCTCGGTCTCAGTATTCAGGTCATCATTATCCGAATCGTTCTCATCACTTTGCGCTTCCTCTTTAAAATATTCTTCGGAAAATTTATCCGCGATGGTCTGCTTCTGCCACAGCAAGGTAATTGCAACTGCGGATACAACCAAAACCGCCACCAAACCTAATATCAGCCGCCGGTGACGGGTATACCAATTGTCCCCGGTGACCGTAGGCTTATCGGAAAGCCTGGTCGAACCGGTCTGCAATCTTTTTGCCATCTACTTTTGTTTTAGGACGAATTGCCGAATTGAAAAATTCGGAAATTCGTAATCCTTTGTTGGCTATATATGTTATTCCGTTCTGATTTATTATATAACATCGGGCCTAACGAAACAACCGGATATTGGCCGTTTTTCCACAACATTAGGCTAAATCCAGCTGTTCTCGCAGTTGGACCCAGTCCTGAAGCCGCAAGTCCTCTGCTCTAACTAATGGTGTTTTTCCCAGGGTTTGGAGAGCTTTTTTCGCCTTATCTATAGGGATTTTCTTCTTTTCATAAAGATTTCTCACCAGTATCTTACGTTTAGCACTGAAACCTGCTTTAATAAGACCTAAAATGGCCTTTTTCTGCTCGTTATTGAGCTTAGATTCCAAATCTACGGTGATTTTGACCACGGCGGCCTCAACCCGCGGCTGGGGCCGGAAGGCCTGACGCGGAATAGCGAATAGCTTCTGTACTCGACCGTACAGCTGAACTGATAGCGACAGGATGCTTTCCTTGCCACCCCGGGCCACAATCCGGTCGGCAACTTCGGCCTGCAGTACGACAATTAAGCGCTGCGGTCGGATTGAATCGGATAATAATTTCTGAATGACGGCAGTGCCAACATTGAATGGCAGATTGGCAACCGTTACAAATTGGCCGTCCTTAAGATCGAATTCCTCCAGCCTTGATTTCAAAATGTCCTCATGTCGAATTTCCACGTTATCAGGAACTGACTGGCTTAACTGCCGGGCTCGACCGCGGTCAATTTCCACCGCTATCACTCTGCGTACTGTTTCTGCCAGCGGCCGGGTCAAGGCGCCGTCACCAGGCCCAATCTCCAGCACCGTGTCCGTGGAACTCAATTCGGCTGCCGCCACGATCTTTGCGATCACGTTCTCGTCCGTCAGAAAATTCTGGCCCCGGGATTTGAGAACCGCCAATTTGCCTTGTTTTGAGCCTTTTTTCTCACTCATCAAGCTTGTTTTTTAGTCAGTTTAGATGTTATACTCGGAAGATGATGAAACTGCTCGAAAAACTGGTCGCCAAGCTGGAATCACTGCGGATTTCCCTGCCGCATTTTTTACTGATCTTCGCTGCCCTGATTGTTATCAGAATCCTGTTGGAAGGATTCGGCTACGGCAGCTTTGTCTTTCCTTCTTATGCGAACCTGCTGGTGCTCTCGCCGGTGGCCTACCTGGATATCCTGCTTTCTATTCTACTAGTTATTGTCTGTTTGACCAAGATTAAAGCGGCCCAGATGCCGGGAATCCTGCTAGCGGGTATGGTGCTCGCTTTCGTCAATCCGATCCTGCACCTCTTTACCTCCCAAAAAATGATTTCGCCGGTCTTGGTTGTAACGTCTGCCGATTTGCCGCGAAAATTTTTCACTTTTCTGATCGACAGTTCCCCGCTCGATCTGACCATCGCCGTAAAAATTCAGACGGCGCTTTTTATTATCTTCGTCATCGCGTACATTTTCATCAAAACCAAAAGCTTTTGGAAGACTATTTTGGGCGGCATCATTGCTTATGTTATCGGCTTTTTCTACAATTCCCCGCTTTTTATTTTCGCCATCTTCGCCATCTCACTCAAAAAGGGCGCCTGGGACGCCGGGCTATTTGAAATCATGGATTTTTTCAATAAGCCTCCAGGGTTTCTAGCCATCCGCTACCCTGACACCGAGGTTTATCACATTTTTTTGAGCGCCATAATCATGCTCTGCCTGCTCATTGTCCAGGCCCTGGTGATATATTTCCTGCTCAGCCGACGCAAGGCCAAAGCGCTTTTCAAATCCGCCCGGCCCTCCCGGCTCGTCATTCAGTTTTTCATTTTTTTCTCCGGCTGCGTCTTTGCCTACACCCGCCTCGACAATAAGGACATTTGGTCTTTTGATTTCTACGCCATGATCCTTATGGCTACACTCGCAATCATCACCTCCTGGCTTTTCAGCGTTTTCCTCAACGACATGGCCGACCGCAAGATTGACCGCATCAGCAATCCCGACCGACCGCTGCCCCAGGGAATCTTCAAACTAGCCGATGCTCGTAATTTGGCTATTATTACCGCTGTGTTGACTTTGGCCATGGCCCTGACCCTGGGCTTTAATCTATTTTTCCTCTACCTGGTTTTTCTGGCTTTAGGCTATCTGTACTCAGCTCCGCCGCTACGCTTCAAAAAATGGCCGCTCATTTCCAACCTCACTTTGGCTGGCTCCGGCAGTGTCGTCTTTGCCGCCGGCTACCTGCTCTTTAACGCCAACAACACACTCACCAATCTGCCGTCCAACATCATGGTGCTGGTTTTCGTCGGGTTGCTGCTGCTCTCCAGTCTGAAGGACTTGAAAGACTATGCCGGCGACCGGGCGGACAATGTCTACACTCTTTTTACAATCTTGGGGATGCGCCGCGGCAAGATCGTAATTGCAATCGCCACCTTTGTTGCCATCATGTTCTTCCCGATAATTTTGCGCAGTCCGGATCTCCTCTTCCTATCAGCGGCTATCGGGGTGGCGGAACTGTTCCTTATTTTCGACTGAAAAATCCGAGAGAAATGGATCATCGGATTGCTGTTTGTATACGTAGTTTTAGTGTATTTGATAGCGTTCTAGTTATCATCCACTTCCTCGTAAGTAACATCATCATCTCCCATAATCATATCCAGAATCCCCGAACCCGACTTCTTCTTTGGCTGCGTTTCATTTGAATCCGTGGTCTGCTCTGACCAACCGAAGTCATCTTCTGACACCAACGGCGAGCTCACCTGCTCGACGTTTTTTATTTCCAAAAATTGGGAAGGTTCATTGAACTGGACGGAACCAAACAATTTGCGGCTGGTGGCATGAGTCAGCCACAACTCCTCTTGCGCCCGGGTCATGCCGACGTAGCAGAGCCGGCGCTCTTCTTCCATCTGAGCCGGATCCAGGTAAGAGCGGCCGTGCGGAAAGAGGCCTTCTTCCAGCCCGGCCATGAAGACAATCGGGTACTCCAGGCCCTTGGCTGAGTGCAGTGTCATTAGGGTGACTGTGTCGGTTCTTTGGTCCAAATTATCGATATCCTGGACCAAAGCCACCTCTTCCAGAAACTTTTCCAGACTTTCCGGACCCTGGGAATCCTTGTATTTGGAAGCCACGGTTTTCAGTTCCTGGACATTCTCCCAGCGCATCTCGCCTTCTTCGGATCCGTCTAGAAGAAATTTCTTATAGCCCGAGCGGCGGGCGATGTAATCAATCAACTCGGCCACCGTGTGCCTCTCTAAATATTTACGACTGTCGGTGATAATTGATCTAAATTCTTTCAGGCTATCCCCAGCCCGGCTTAGACGGCCCAACCCGATTGGGTCAATCCCGGCGGCCGCTAGTTGCTCTGACTTAGCGGCAGCATTTTTGACCGCGGCTCCGAATTCAGACAGGGCTTTATCCAGCCCCTGTTTCTTAGCCAAGGCGAGCACTGCCTCCAGAGTCTTGGCGCCGATCCCGCGGCCGGGCTCATTTACCACACGAGCGAAACTTACCCGATCGGTAAAAGATGCTATCAGGCGTAAATAAGCCAAAACATCCTTAATCTCCTTGCGCTCATAAAACTTCAGCGCCCCCACGATGGTGTACGGAATGGCGACCCGCATCAGCGCTTCTTCAAAAACACGGGACTGGGCATTGGTGCGATACAAGACTACCATGTCCTGGTAACTTTTTCCCTGTTGCTTGTATTCCTGGATTTTCTCGACCACATAACGCGCCTCATCGCGCTCGTCGCCGGCAGTGAAAATACGAACCGGTTGCCCGTTCTGATTTTGCGTCCACAGTTTCTTTTCCTTCTTAGCCACATTTTTGGCGATGACTTCCTGGGCAGCCGATAGGATATTTTTGGTGGACCGATAATTCTGCTCCAGCATAATCACTTTGGACCCGGGGTAGTCTTTTTCAAAATCAAGAATATTTCTGATATCTGCTCCTCGCCAGCTGTAAATTGACTGCCAGTCATCACCCACCACGCAGAGATTGCGGTGTTTTTGCGCTAGCAGACTGGCAAAAACGTACTGGGCGTGGTTGGTATCCTGATACTCGTCAATCAGGACATAGCGCCACTGCCGACGGTATTTTTCCAAAACCGCCGGATACTTTTTGAAAAGCCGGACCGTGACCATCAGGAGATCATCGAAATCAAGAGCGTGGCTGTCCTTGAGGTTCTTCTGATAACGATAGTAAACCCGGGCCACCATCTCCTCCGCCGCGCTTTGTGCTTTGTCTTCAAACTGGCGCGGGGTCATCAGCTCGTTCTTAGCCGACGAGATCATTTCCAGCACCGCCCGCGGGTTGTTTTCGTGAGTGTCGATACTAAGCTCCTGCATCGCTTTTTTAACAGCGGCAATCTGGTCATCACGGTCATAGATAGTAAAACTGCGTTTGTACCCCAGGGCTTCGATTTCCTGGCGTAGGATCCGGGCACAAACAGAATGAAAGGTCCCGATCGTCGGCAGCGTCCGCACACCGCCCAGCAGCTTTTTTACCCGCTCTTTCATTTCGCCGGCGGCTTTGTTCGTAAAGGTAACCGCCAGGATGTTATAAGGACGAGCCTTGCCGGAAGATATCAGGTAGGCAATCCGGTGCGTCAGAGCCCGGGTTTTGCCAGAGCCCGCCCCGGCAATTATTAAAACCGGGCCGTCCACAGTTGTGACCGCCAGGCGTTGTTTGTCGTTCAGTTTACTTAGAATGGTGTCCGTCATTTTTTGTCCTGCAGGACCCCGATCGTAATATCATCCCGGCGCTTATCGTGAGGAACTGCGTGCTTGATATACTGTAGGAGCTGTGACGAAATCTGCTCGGAACTGGTATCTTCGGTTGTCAACATTTTGAGAACCTTACTGATCAGCTCGCTGGAATTGATATCAGCGGTCTTGCCAATGCCGTCACTGGCAATAATATATAGATCTCCCGGACGACGTTCTAGCTTCTGAACATCTACCATTGAAAGGGGGAGCCTCTTCCCGGCACCAATTGCCGCCAGTAATATATTACTAGATTTACTATAATCGGGATGATCAGGTTCCATTCCCAGCATTTCCGCCCAGGTATGATCCCGCGTCAGTTGCTCTAGTTTCCCTTGGCGCCAGCGATAAACCCGGGAGTCACCGACATGTACAATCCAGTACTCCCCT
>CAZLGC010000022.1:0-16247 GCA_964559275.1 uncultured Candidatus Saccharibacteria bacterium | reverse complement strand
TAAAATAAGCCAAAAATAGATTTATTTTAGTAATTGAGAAAAGTGTTGATTTTAATAATGCTTTAATCTATGGTCTTTTAATATGAGTGAATCCTGATAATATATGCCAAAGAAACGCAAAATCCTGTTAGTCGAGGACGACCTGTTTTTGGCTGATCTCTATCAAACTAATCTAGAAGTTCAGGGATATAAGGTTGACCACGCTCGGGACGGAGCTATCGCGTGTAGAAAGATATCAAGGTCAAAATATGACCTGATTCTATTGGATCTTCTGCTGCCCAAAGTTAACGGATTCAAGGTTCTGGAAAAAATCAGGAAACATCAGTCGCAAAAACCCCGTTGTTGTGTTATAGTTCTCACTAACCTGTCTCAAACTGAGGAAATGAAGAAAGGGGAAAAAATGGGGGCTGATGAATATTTGATCAAAGCTAATTTCACTCCGCAGGAGATTATAGACAAAATAAAAACTAGACTGTCATGACTAATTTCATCACCAAAGAAGGCTTCGCTAAACTCCAGAGTCGTTTGAATTACCTAAAGAACACCAAGCGAGCCGAAATCGGTAAACAGTTAGAGAAAGCTCTGACGACTGCCGGTAACACTGAGGAAAACACCGAGCTGGAACTGGCTCGCCAGGAACAAGCGATGATCGAGAAAGAGATTTCTGATCTGGAAAACAGCCTGGAAAATGCCCAAGTGATAACGAAAAAAGAAGGATCGATGAAGGCTGTCAAAATAGGTTCGGTTGTAAAAGTGAAGTCCGGTGACGGGAAATGGGTTTTCCGCATTGTCGGCACTATGGAAGCCAATCCCAAAGAAGGAAAAATATCTCACGCCTCCCCTATCGGCCAAGCCCTGCTAAACAGACAGCCTGGCGACAAGGTAATGGTAGAACTGCCCGATGGGGTGATGGAATACAAAATTTGCGCAGTCGGTTAAAATAAAAAAAGAAACCGCGTGGTCGAAGCGCCAAGCGGTCTTTTTTATCCCTGAATTTTGCATCAGGGGGCAGCAATTATTTTCCGCGCCTGCTGCGAGCGCCCGTTGTTGGGAAGTGCCAGGATGACTCCGTCGAGATCAATTGTCTCCGGAGTAACGCCCATACAGATGGCAAAGCGGGCGTTGCGGGAAGATACCTCGGGTCGGAAAGCATATTGATAATGCCCCCAATCGCTTCCCAGAATGATTTCGTGCCAGAGACCGTAGTTTTCATACGGCTCAGCATCATTCATAGCCATCAGCCATATCGATCGAGGTGACTCAGCCCGGGCCCATAAGGAAACTAGATACCAGTTTCCTGCTTCGAGGGTTATCCCGGTTTGCTTCAACATCACCTCGTAGAATTCCGGTGATTCCCGGAGCTGCGAGATGCGGGCGTAGCGATTGCCATGCGCCGCTCCCGATTCCGGAAAAGACATCCAGGCGGTACCGTGGTGTGAATCAAGCTGCCAACAGCGCTCACCATCTTCGAAGCTGCCGTTGCAGATCAGATCGGTGAAATCGTTCGGGATATCAGGCCAATCGGGTCCCGTCAGATCATCATCACAACCAACAAAAACCGCTACTACCACCAACAACGAAAACAGGACTAACTTTTTCATAACCTACCCTCCCATGGTTCCAGTCACGGTAGCACCTAAGAACTACTTTGTCAATAGAAAAGCCGCTATGATTTCATCATAGCGGCTTTGGGCTAGCTATCGGACAATACCCGCCAGGGCGAAGATTGTCACTAAATAGTTAGTGTAGAAAAAGTTTGACTTGGTCTAACCAGACACTTTCATCAGTCAGGCCAAGTGCGAAGCTAAGCCTGGTGTCATCACTGGTAGTTACCAGAGACATGAAGTCGTAGACGAACTCTTGCCAATCGGTAGTGAGATCAACGACTTCAAATAGGCCGTAGTTTTCCCAGGGATCTTCGTCGCCAAGTACCATCACCCAGATCTGGCGCGGACTGGCGGCTCCGGCCCAGAAACTGAGGCGATATTCTTCACCTGCAACTAGAGGGAAATCGACCTGTTTGAACTGGACCTGGTAGAACTCGGGAGACGGTTCGGACTGCGTGATCACGACAGAACAATCGCCAGCAGCCGATTCTTCACAATCCGGAAAGACACTACTGTAACCGAGGTGATTCTCGAGCAACCAGAATTCCAGCCCGTCTTCGAAGTTGCCGTTCTCAATCAAGTTGGGATTTTCAAGTGAAGGCTGCCAGGGAGACAGCAGCGGCATCAGGGGCGGAGCCTGGTTCTGGATCAAAATGCCATCTGAAGGCTCTCCCACAGAGCTGACATTTTCCAAGTTGTCGAGTAAGCGAACACGAGCGTACAAGTAGTCACCTGGGGTGCCCGTGAAACGGAAATCACCGGTAACGTTGTTCGTCCAGCCTTCCCAGATGACGTCCGAAAAGCCAGCGTCTCTGGCCACCTGACAGTAGACATTTTGCGCGCCTAAGTAGCTGTCGAAACTGAAAGTGACTATACGATCGGTAGAAACTTCACCTTCATCCGCGACCCAACTTTCGGATGCCACCAGCACCCCGTCCGTAGCCGGTGAGAAGTCACTCCAGTGGCCGTTTTCGCGGCAACGCAGCCGGGCGTAGTACTCAGTGTCTTCTGTCCCGGAAAACTCGTAGTGAGCCCAAAGACCATCCTCATCAACGGTGATGTTGTTGAAGTCGGGATCAGTAGCAATCTGAATGTTCATCAGGTCAATTCCGGGAATGACCTTGAGATCAAAGACAACTTCGTTGTCCGCCGAATAATCCCCGTCATCCCAGGCACCACCGTCACCCCATTCGAGACCGATGGTGATTCCGTCGGTAGGCGATCCCCAACCACCCCAGTGGCCGCCTTCTTCCGCTCTCACGCGTCCGTAGTAAGTTTCACCGTAGGTGCCGTTAAAGGCCTTGTCCCCGGTATAGGGAACAACTCCCTGCCAGAAGATCTGATTGAAATCGGGATCCGTCGCCACCTGCATCTTCACTTGGTCGGTGCCAGCAATCGTTTCGTAGTAGATGTGGAAATTGGTGTCGATTGAGATTTCGCCTTCGTCCCAGCTTTCCGGACGGCGACCGACGGTAATTCCGTTGGTCGGATCACCCCAGCCGCCCCAGTGACCACCGTCATCGAGAACTTTGCCACGGGCGTAGTAGGTTACGCCGTAGTCGCCGTTGTAGGCTAGATCCAGGCCCGCCGGTTCCCCAACGTAGACCACTGCATCCTGATTGAAAGAGAGATTCGTCGCAATTTGGAAACGCCCGCGAACCATTCCGGGAACGTAGTCGATGGAAACATGGAAGCAGGGATCAACAGACAGATCACCGTCATCAAGGCACGGAAAGACCATGCCGATAGTGATGCCGTCAGACGGTTGTCCATATCCACCCCAGTGTCCACCCTCCTGGAGTTTGACCCGAGCGTAGTAGGTTTTGTCGTAGTTTCCGGTGAATGCCTTATCGCCGGTAGGCTGAAGATCGCCCTGCCAGTCAATGTTGTTGAAGTTGGCATCATGTGCAATCTGCATGTGAACCAATTCGATGCCGTCTGGCACAGGATAAGAGAAGTGGACGACGGGATCGTTGGAAAAGACACCTTCATCGTGGCAAGGAACATCACAGCCAACGCGCAGGCCGTTGGAACGCCCGCCCCAGTTGCTAACGACGCCGTTAGCCGCCTGGCGACGTACCCGGGCATAGTAGGTTTTGCCACTCTGACCGACGTATGCCCTGTCACCGGAAGGCGAACCCAACCAGCCTTCCCATTCCACATGGTTGAAATCAGGATCAGTCGCTACCTGGAGATAGAAATCAATCGTCTCCGGCGGGACGGGCCAGGAGACATGGAAGGTGGGATCACAAGATTGATCACCCTCATCGTGGACATTCACTGAATCAGGAACGTAGATGTCATCCGGATCAAGCTCATTGCCATTGTCAGCGTAGACCCTAACCGCTCCGGATTGCTCAACCATATGGTAGCCATCCTGGAAGTTCTGACGTAGCCCGCGATCACCGTTGCCGCTGAACGGATCCGATGAAGGCGGACCGATGAACTCCCCGGGCATTCCCGGGCACCACCGGGCCATGTACTCGGTGAAATGGTTGCCTTTGATGATATGGGCCGTCTTGTTGCTATTGCGGGTACGCGGATCGTAAGTGATGGCGCAAAGACCAAAATTGCCGCCGTTGAAGTACTGGATCTGGAATTCACCCCAAGACTGAACTCCGGGATTACCAGTTACACTAGCTGTGGCATTGCCAAAGTTGGCGCCGGCACCGTTGTCGTTGTAGTAGTCGATGAAGCACTGAGTTCCCCCCATAGAGCCAAAGCCGGGCGAGGCTGAACCGATATCGGAATAGTAAGTGATGTCAGCGTGGCCGTTGTTCCAGACCATGTATCCGAAGGTGAAGTCCTGGCGCGAAGTTCCCTGGTAGCCATATTCATCACCCAGAACCTGACCCAAGGGAGAACGGGGTCCTCCCTCTCCTAGAGTCCGCCAGACTCCCCAGAAACCGGTCCGGATCAGATTGGCCCGATGAGCCCCGCCTAGGGCATCGTACACTAGCGCGCACCAGCCGTAATCGCCGCCGTTGTAGTCCTGCACATAACAACTAGGCGCCGTCATGTGCGGGGTGTACTCGTAGTACCAGTGAATCCCGTTTTGCGGAGAGCCCAGGTTGTTGGCGCCACCGTTGCGATTGAAGGCGTCACAAAAAAGCTGTGAATTTTGGGAAACGTAGGTCCCGCCGGTAACCGGTACCCCGCACTCTTCGAAATCAGACGGAATCGACCAGCCACTGCTGTCCTCGGTCTGATAGTGAATATGCGGACTCCAGCCGCCGGAACCGCCGCAAAGACCGACAATCTGGCTGGCGGTGACGTGTTCTCCGGTTGACACCAGAACCGTGTCAAGGTGAGCCAGTCGGCCGAAAGCATCGCTACCGCCATCGTAATCAATGATGACAACGTTGCCCCAGCCCCCGCCCTTCCAGCCTGCGAATGAGATTCGGCCGGGTGCCGGCGCCGCCACGGGCTTACCGAGGTCGTCCGATCCGGAGCCCCAATTAAAATCCCAGGCATAACGCAGAGATCCTGTGTGAGTCGGGCCCTGGTTGTTACCTTGCGAGCACCACCATTCCTCTCCCTCAAAGAACGGCAGATGCAGATCGGGTGCAGTGGCCGCACCGGCCACCGCGTAGAGATATCCCAGAGTCAGAAGCTCCAGAAAAATGACAGTCCAATAGAGTTTCGTTTTCACTTTCTATCCTCCTAGACATTTGCCCTAACACGCAACTATTTGCGTGCTAGGGATTTTTGGAGTATACAAAAAACACTTGAGGGTTGTTTAACGGATTTCTTTGCCTCCTTTCAGATCCCTCCCGCTCGAAAATGAGCGGGATTCCCTAAACTACCAATAAGTGTTTTCTGTCCTCCGGTTAGTTGTTAAGGTACAATTCTGCGTCATGTACGCAGTTTTTGTTTATTCAAATTTCTCCGAGCAATACTCGGGTTCTAAATGAACCTAAGGGTGCGAACCATTTCTTCAAATGTTTCTGCTTTTTCTACGTCATCAGGGCTGTAGGTCATGTAGATGATTCCTGACTCGGCGAAAACATCATTGGAGTCAAAGCCTTCCATAAACTTGGCGCCCCAGGAAACCATTATGATATTGTTTTCATTACCCATTTCTGGATCCGGTTCGGCCTTGAGCATGTAGAGAGATTGATCGCTGCCGGGAACAGCAATTTCGGTTTCAGTGCCTTGGTCCCATAAGTATCCCTGCCAGCCAACCTCTGGAGGTGGTGTGGCGATAGTAGCAAAGGCTTCACCATTTGCATCTTTGATTCGCACCGTGTCCCGGCCGCCGCCATAATAAGCTTCCGAGCGAAATTCTTCAACGTCAGCCGTATAACCAGCCGGTAGGGTTATTTTGTAGCCAAAGTCTTCGTTCGTATAGACCTGATTGTCCAAAGTGGCGGTTTCTTCAGTGTCGGTGCTAAAAGGTGTCGGTGTCGGGGTGCCGGTTACCGGCAATGGTGTAGTAGTAGGCTCTATCTTGGCTGACTCATCAGTTGTCTCCTCTTGGCAGCCAAAACCGACTGCCAATAGACCGCTAACCAAGACGATGGTTATAAGAAATACAAGTCCCTTCTTCATTGTTTTTTGTTTAAGGCTCTCCTTTTAGAATATCATTCTTACATTGATATCCGCAATCTCTTTCTGTCTCTACTCCCCCCAATAACTCGCGCGGGCGAAGACCGCCAACCCTCCAAAAAAACGGTGTCACCCGCAAAAGCTTATGGAGCTACCGGGGGAAGTAGAAATAGAAAGGTAAGGAACTAAGGCTTGCCGACAGACAACACTCTTATCATGACGGAACTGCCGTCAAATAATGTGTGCGGGAACTCATCTCCCTCACGATGTCCCAGTAATGAACGGCCGAGCAGGCTGTCAGCGGCAATCTGGTCCTGGGAACTATACTCGTCAACTTCCGGAACGATTGTGAAACCGAGACGCCGATTGTCCGCCTGGACATAGACTTTTGATCCGATTTCAACTTCTTTTGTCATTAGACGAAGTGCAATCATTAGTTTATCCACATATTTTACCGACGGCTCTTTTTTTGCGACGGCGGATTGTTTTGGGCTTTGAAATTAACCTCCAGAATTCACCCTCCCAGGAAACCGACGGCGCAATATTCTCCGACGGCTCATCACCTGTTTTAATTATAACAAGGCGGAAAAGTCGGTCAAGGATTTTTGGGGAATTTTCGAACTTGAAATATTTCGGACACTTGCTAAGATACCAAGCTCGGGAAAGGAGGCTCATGATGAACGAAGCTATTCTGTACATGTTTCTGCTGATCGCAGCCGGGATGTACTGCTTGGGAAGTTGGAATACTTTTCGGAAAAAGAATGCCGTTCTGGTTGACTACGGTTTCGGCATCTTCTTTGACCTGCTGACCGTCGCCCTGATGGTCTTCGGTTTTGCTGACACGACCGAAGTTCCGCGGGGCGGGATGTTCCATACCCACATAGTCCTGGCCGGCCTCGGCTTGCTCGGATTCATAACTATCTTTGTCACCATCCTGATTCTGGGCGACAAAGATCCCCATCCCCGAATCGGCAAACTGGCCCTGTTCATCGTTCTGCCGGTCTGGCTTATCGGAGCCGGCCTGGGAATCGCAAATGCGCTTCTCTAAAAGAAACCCCTCTCTCGATAAGAGTGAGGGGTTTTCCTATAAAAGAAATCCCCCTCAATCTTCTTGAGGGGGCCACCCGTATTTCTATGTTCCTAGAGAATGCCGCCGGCAGTCAAAAAGACTAGAGCCAGACAATACGTGGCGAACCCATAGAAACAATAGGAATACAGTTTTTCCATGGTTTTGTGATTAACCCCGCCCACGCTAAGGCTTCGGCGAGGCAGATTAGGCCTAATAGAAAAAACGGGCTTCCACCCGTTTTCTATTACTATTATAGCAAATACACAGATAAAATCAAGCCTTTTGGCGCATTTTGACCGCAGCCTTGATAACTTTTGACTCGTCAATATCCGGCCGCTTGTATTTTTCCGTTTGCTTATTCATTTGTTCGATCAAGAAATCCGGATCATGCCACTCAACAACCGAATTGGTTCCTTCCACTTCTTTGTCGTTTAGATCACGCCCTTTCTCCGAAGGGCCATCGTGTTCCATCAAGAAATAGACCGTGGTTTTTTCAATGTTATGCCAAAGACCATCGAATTTACTTATTACCGAACCAACATAAGAAATCGGCTGCGCCTTAATTCCGAATTCCTCCTGCAAACCCCTAGCCAAGGCTGATTCCAGTGATTCCCCCGGTTCAATGGTCTCGCGCATCATCACATATCCTTCCACCGGCTTGCCATCAAACTCCCGGACATGGTGACAGGCAATTTTGCCTTCATCATTAAAAACAATCGCTCCAACCGAAAGATGAAAGGGACGCTTGGCGTTCCCCTGAAGATAATTTCTAGGCATAGTAAGAACCTTAAGCTGTCTTAGCTAGTTTCTTTTTGGTTTTCTTGGCTTTTTCGAAAGTGAATTCGTCTTTCTTGACGTCAACTTTGACATTGTCTCCGCCCTTGAATTTTCCTTCCAGAATCATTTTCGACAATGGATTTTCTATTTCTTTCTGAATCAGACGCTTAAGCGGACGAGCTCCAAACATCGGGTCGTAACCCTCAGCAGCAACTTTGTCTTTGGCTTTTTCGGTGAGCTCCAGGCTAATATCCTGGGCGTGGAGCAAGCGACAAACATCCGCCACCAAGAGGTCAACTATTTGCTTGATCTCTTTCCTGTCCAGAGCTTCAAAAATGATGATTTCATCAACCCGATTGAGGAATTCAGGGCGAAATGTTTTTTTGAGTTCATCCATCAGCTCAGATCGCAGCTCCTGTTTGCTAAGCTTCTTTTTCCCAGCACCGTTTTCGAAACCAATCTGCCCATCAGTCGCCTGTTGTATTTTCTGGGAGCCGATATTACTGGTGGCAATTATAATCGTGTTTTTGAAATCAACCGTGCGGCCCTTGGAATCTGTGAGGCGACCGTCATCAAGTATCTGCAGCAGCATATTGAATACATCGGGGTGCGCCTTTTCAATTTCGTCAAAGAGGATAACACTGTACGGCTTGCGGCGGACTTTTTCCGTCAGCTGACCGCCCTCTTCGTAGCCGACGTAACCCGGCGGGGAGCCGGTCAGCTTGGCGACTGAGTGCTGTTCCATGTATTCGGACATATCTATTCTGATCAGCGCATCCTCGTCACCGAATACCTGCTCGGCCAAGGCTTTGGCCAGTTCAGTTTTGCCGACGCCGGTGGGGCCGAGGAAAATGAAGGAGCCGATCGGGCGATCGGGGTCTTTGAGCCCGGCTCGGCCACGGCGAACCGCTTCCGCCACAGCGGAGACAGCTTCGTCCTGGCCGATAACACGGGCATGCAGCCTTTGCTCAAGTTTCAGAAGCTTGTCAACTTCTTTTTCGGCCAGCTGTGAAACCGGCACCCCGGTCCACTCAGAAACTAGCTTTTCAATATCGGAAGCTAGGACTGTCGGTTGCCCAGTCGCCTTGTCTTTGCGCCAGGTGCCGTCCAGGTCTTTTTTGTCTTCCTTTAGTTTCTTAATCTTTTTATTAAGCTCTGTGGCCTTCTTGCGATTGCGCTTGGAGGCATCCTTCTCTTTTTCCAAATCCTTGATTTGCTTTTCCAGTTTCTTGATTTCGTCCGGGGCCTCTAGCGATTGGATGCGGATTTTTGAAGCCGCTTCGTCAATCAGGTCAATGGCCTTGTCCGGCAGAAAGCGATCCTTGATGTAACGATCGGAAAGTGAAGCCGCCGCCACAATCGCTTCGTCAGAAATAGTAGTTTTGTGGTGCGCCTCGTATTTATCGCGCAAGCCGCGCAAAATGGCAATTGTATCCTCAACGTTGGGCTCTTCCACCAAAACCGGCTGGAAGCGGCGTTCCAGGGCGGCATCTTTTTCGATATATTTTTTGTACTCATTAAGGGTGGTAGCACCAATTGCCTGCAGCTGACCGCGAGCGAGCGCCGGTTTCAGAATATTGGAAGCATCAATCGCGCCCTCACTGCCGCCGGCACCGACAATGGTATGGAGCTCATCGATGAAAAGAACGATTTTGCCCTTGGCTTTGTCAATCTCATCGATAGCTTTCTTGAGGCGTTTTTCAAACTCGCCGCGATACTTAGTCCCGGCCACCATCGCGGAAATATCAAGCGCAACTACCCGCTTGTCTTTAAGCGTTTCCGGGATGTTACCGGCAATGACTTTCTGGGCCAGACCTTCGGCAATAGCGGTTTTACCAACCCCGGGCTCGCCAATCAGAACCGGATTATTCTTGGTCCGGCGGGACAAAACCTGCACCACGCGGGCAACTTCGTCAGAGCGGCCGATTACCGGATCTAGCTTACCCTCCTTGGCCATGGAGGTAAGATCACGACTGTATTTATCCAAAGTCGGAGTATTACTCTTGGGTTTGGCTGGAGCACCTTTCTTTTTGCCCGGCTTGGCCCGACCAGCTACCGCCTTGCGGGCTTTTTCTAAGGTAACACCATACTTTTGCAATGTTTGGGCTGCTAAACCTTCACCCTCGGCAATCAGACCCAGCAGAATGTGCTCAGGGCCAATGTAGCGGTCACCAATTTCCTGAGACTGGCGAAAAGCCAGTTCAAACGCTTTCTTAGCTCTGGGGGTGAAATCAACCATCTGCATTTCCGGCTTCTCGTCGTCGTCATCTTCTGAAGTTTCCATGTTTTCATCTAGATAACCCTGGAGCTCGTCAACTTTGACGCCCAGTTTTTCCAGCATTGGCTGGCCAACCTCTTCTTCTTCGGAAATACCCCAAAGCAGATGCTCGGTATCCACCTTCTTGGCCCCAACTTCGTTAGCTTTTTGGGCTGCCTCGGAAACAACTTTTTTGGCCCGCTCCGAAAAGTAATCAACCAGATTGACCTCCTGGCGAGGGCGATAGGAGCCACCCAAAGACCGGCCGGAGAAAGGGTCACCACCCATACCCTGGCCGCCGAAAAAAGAGTCAAATATTGAGCCGGTGCTGCGGCCAAAAAGCCCCTGCTGCTCGGCGCAGGCATAGCAAAGATTCTGCTCTAGGGGACGTCCGTTAACCATTTTCCTGACCTTGACCGTCGCCGGTCGTGATTTACAATGTTGGCAAATCATATATTGGATTTTAAGATTTTGAGGTGATTTTTTGTATTAGCACTCTGTGAAGGAGAGTGCTAATTTGATTTTAGGCTCAATTCTCTGCCCTGTCAAGAGTTGACTGTTCTTCGCTTCTAATCTATTATAACACGAAGTCGCTAAAGAAGACGAAAGGAGGCAATATGGCCGGTTTAAAAGACTTTTTGGAAGAAACCGGTCTGGAGGTTACGAGGTGTGAAGCTCCCCCGGGCACTTGCGAGGCTCTGCTCACGGTGATCTGCCCAGAGCACCAGCGCATCCAGGTTTCTCTGCAACTCAGGTTCCAGGGCCGACGCTGTTTCTGTGAGGCTACCTTTATCGATGAAGATGAGGCTCGGAGCAAAAATTTCAATCCGCGCAAGATAGCAGTGCGAAATATCGAGCTCTCGACCCTGGGCACTTTTGCCCACAAGCTGAAGGAGCTGGTAGATGAATTACTCATCGCCGCTAACCGCGAGTGAATCTCGTAGCATTCCAGATTAGGCAGGCTGTTCTCAGCCTGCTTTTGATTGCCAAACAAAAAATCACCTGATGGTGATTTTTCGCGGCGTATTTTCTAGTGCCTAGTCTTGGTATCAAAAACCCCCAGCTTTTCAAGTTTTTCGGCAAATGCAATATCGCCCTGCCTCGCAATTTCATCCCGGATTTCATTATGCTCCTTACAGGCTTTCTCAAAATCCTGCCAGCATTCACCTGCTTTAGCTTCAAGAAATCTGAAAATTTCTGGAGACAAACTTCCTTCCAACTGTTCTATTTGACCCAATAATGGTTGGGACCGGTCATAATTGAAATCGACTTTGCCGATACGAGAGATTGTTTCCATCCAATCTCCGATACTGGATAAATGGAACGCGGCCATTTCGCGCAAACTCTTCATCTTCATTAATTTCATGATTGCCTGGTGACGCTCAGAGGCTTTTTTATCTATCTCTTTCAGTCCCTGGCGGATTTCAGATCGTTTTTCCCGAGAAAGTGGGACTGTCGCTTCTAGCTGCATACCCAGTGCTTCCGCGATAGCATAACCCTCTTCCTGCTGTTTCTCTAGTGAGGCCAGGAGCTCCCCGGCGGTTGATTTTTCCCAACTTTCCTCCTCTTCTCTCCGGGCCTGCTCGCCGTGAGATATTTTTTCCTCCGACTCTTTTGGCGGCGAGACCTCTTCTTCGGGAGGGCCGCCGGCTTCTGGATTTGATGAACTCATAATATTGTTTGCTTAAGTCTCTTTTTTCATTCTACCAGCATTCTCCCAAAAGAAAAACTGCCTTGAGGCAGTTTTTCGCTTTCCTATGCTCCGGGGCGGACTTCAATCTTTCTAGCCTTGGCCTTGCGGGATTTCGGAAGTTTTATTGTCAGAATGCCGTCTTTGAGCATGGCGTCAATCTGGTCTGTTTCAACTTCCATCGGCAAAATGACAGAGCGGGAGAAAGAACCCCAGTAGCATTCCTGGTAGAAATAGTCATCTTCTTTGACCTCCGTTTGCTTCTGCCGTTTGCCCTTGATTGTGAGCATGTCGTTGTTGATGGAAATGTCCAAATCTTCCGGGCTTACACCGGCGATAGTTGATTTGATTACAATGTTGTCTTCGTCCTGATAAACATCTAGAGTCAGCTGGCCTTCATATTCATCTTCACCTTCCAGCCAGTCTTCTTTCTTCTCTTCCGGTTTGTCTTCAGTGCGAGGAGTGATTTTCTTGGGCTCTTGAGGAGCTTCGACAGTTTCTACCTCAGCCTCTTCTTTAGTGGTTCCCATTTTTGTTTCTTCTTCTTTTTTATCTTTTTTACCAAACATTTTTTTGGAATTAAAAATCTTAGATAGAGTCCTTTAGTGTCAATATTATAAGTCTATTTGCAAAAAAAGGCAACCGTGGATTTCTTGTGGATTAGGCCGCTAAACCTCAACTCGCTGCATTCGCTTGATTCCAACCGCCAGAATTATGTAGACTACGGCCAATAGTATGATCAGAAGCGGAATTGTCAGGGCGGTGTCGATTGTGATCACAAAATTGTACATTCCGTGAACAATGATTCCGGAAAGTAGGCCGATCGTGATGTAGAATCTGCTTTTTTGCGGGCGAAACTTGGCTTGTCCCAGGTAAAAGCCAACCAGGCCGGAGGCAACGGCGTGAAGCAGTGTCGCTGTCACCGCCCGGGCCAGTACGATGGAGCCGTCGCTGCCGACTGCCGCCAGGATGTTTTCGAAAGTGGCAAAACCTAAACCGGCCGCGATACAGTAAATTACACCGTCTATCTTTTCATCAAAAACGGGGCTACGGTAAACTGTTCTTTTGACAACCAAATATTTTAGATATTCCTCCACCGGCGCGACAATGACAAATGTAGTGACGGCAATATATCCGATAGTCCCCGGCTCTAGGTACATCGAGGTAAAGAATTCAAACAGAACCTCCAGCAAAATAGCCGGGATTGTAATTACCATCCCCAAAAAGAAAACCTTTACCACCCATTTCAGGGGTTCGGGGTGAAGATCTTTTTTATAATAAAACCAGAGCCAAAAGAGGCCCGGCAAAAAACCTATAAAAATGTACCAAACTATCTGGAGAAACATTGCCGCTCCCGCTTATTTTTCTTCGGTATTACCCAGAGCCTTTTTAACCTTCTCGACGACTTCGTTCGGAGTGAAATTAGCCTTAATAAGGTAGTCAACTGCGCCCAGCTCCATGCCTTTTTTGATGTCGCCATCCTGGCCCAGATTGGTGAGCAAAATCACCGGGATTTCCTTCGTGTCCGGATTGGCTTTGATATCTTTGAGAACTTGAAAGCCATCAATTTCCGGCATCACAATATCCAGCAAAATAATGTCAGGCTTGTCGCCGGTGATCTTGTTTAAGGCAGCCGCTCCGTTCTCTGCTTTCACCACCTCAAAACCTTCCATGGTGAACTTGGTTTCGTACATTTCCTGCAGATCCTGGTCATCTTCGACTAAAAATATTCTTATTTTTTCCGGCATATATTTTGTTATTTATTACCAATATTCCTCAATATTATACCCTAAGCGTAAGGAATCGTAAACTTGAAGGTGCTGCCCTTACCGCGACCGGGGCTGGAGCCCTGGATAGTGCCGCCATTCATTTCCACCAGGCGGCGGACAACATAGAGACCGAGGCCGGAGCCGCCGGTGTAGTGACGATAAGCATCGCGACCGCGGGAAAATTTCTTAAAAAGCCGGCTCTGGTCATCCTTGGTCATGCCAACGCCGTCATCTTTGACCCTGACTTCTAGCTGGCCGAAGTGGCGATGCAGAGTAACTTTGACCGTACCGTGCGGGGTATATTTGATGGAGTTATCTACCAAATTCACCAGGACCTCATGCAATAATCTTTTATCACCGATAACTTTTTTGGGTTGCCAGGTCGGCTTTTTGAAAATGAGATCCACCCGCCGCGCCTTGGCCTCGGGAGCCAGCTCACCCATTACGTCCTCAATCGTGTTTTCTATCTGGAACGGTTTAGGCTGCATAGTTATCCGGCCGCTTTCGATGCGGGAAACGTTGAGCATGTTATTGACCAACGTGACTAAGCGCTCGTTGCTGTTGTAGACCCGGCCCAGGACTTTGCCGACACTGTCGGTGACCATCCCATAGTCACCAGCCAGGATCATAGAAAGATAACCTTTGATCGTGGAAAGTGGTGTACGCAGCTGGTGGGAAGCAATTGAAATGAATTCCGACTTGGCCTTGTCCAGTTTCTTAAGTTTGGCGTTAGCGTCGCGCAGCTCCTTAGTTGCCCGACTAACTTCGTCTTTGAGCTGGACATTGAACTGTTGGGTGCGCTCGAAAAGCAGAGCGTTATCGATGGCGAGGCCGGCTTCGTTGGCCAGAGTAATCAAAGTTTCTTTTTCCTGTTTCATTATCTCTTCTGCCGGCTTATCCAATCCGATTGTCAGGGCTCCCAAAGCGCGACCTTGGGCCATAATCGGCAACACTATCACACCCGCAATTTTGTTCATTTTCTGGATTCGCTGTGCTATCCTGGGATTAAGTGGCGGGGAGAGAACTTCTGTGAGATTATCAGTCGTGTAGACCTCCATATTGCTGACCGCCTGGGACAACTTGCTCCTTTTATCATCTACCGCCAAGCGCAGTTTCCGGAAATCGCCCAGTAAATTCCTCACCTTGTCCATGCCGGCAGTCTCGGATATGGCAGTAGGATACAACTGGTATGTTTCGGCATCAATCAGGGAGATGAATCCGGCCACGAAGTTGAGGCGGGTGGTGACACTGTTAACGATTTCCTGGCAGACTTTCTGGAGATCAAGGGTGGAAGTGATAATGTCAGTAATCTTGCGGAGAACTAGAAGATCCTGGTATTGGCGTTGGATTTGGGCCGTGGCTTCGGAGACTTTTTGCTTGAGTTCAGTGTTGAAGTTGTTTATTTGCTGATAAAAACGAGCGTTTTCTATCGCTACCCCCACCTGGTTTGCAAAGGCTTGAAGTATTGTTATCTCTTCATCTGAAAATTCATCTCTTTCTGTATTCAAGAGCAAAGCACCGATTATTTCCTGCTTCCCTCTAACCGGAATTGTAATGGTTGACTTTACCCTAGCAAAACGCTGGATCCAATCAGCCATATTTGCATCGACAGCCGGGGAGATGAAGTCACTTAATCTATTTCCGATATAGACCTTGTTATACTTGACAGTCCTCGCAACGTTATCCTTAGGATCTTGAAGTTTAGTGTAGTGATCTCTGAAAGAAGATGGGAGAGCTTTGACAATCGCGTTTATAACTTTTGTGGATGAGGTCGTATATGCCCTGACCTCGTTCTTTTTTTTATTGACAAGAAACAGTATACCACCCAGATACTGTAAATCCTTCACCATGGTATCAACCACCCTTTGGGTCATGCTTTCAAAATCAAGATCGCTAACAAGTGCTGCAGAGATTTTCTGCAGAACAGAAAGTGTCTGAGCAGCTGAGAAATAGTGACTAGATTTTTCCTTTGATTTAGCCATCATTTCATCCCCTCACTGCTTAAGTGTAGTTGTAGCAAATTTTCTAAACCTCTTTGGAATTTTCGTACATCTATTGAATGAATTTTCTTTCTAAATGAGGAAATTTCATCGTAATGACTCCTCCAAATAGAAAGAAGTTGCTCTTTGATTTCTGCCTGTTGCTGATCTGATAGGTCAAGATTTCCCTTTTTAATATTTTCAATGTTGAAAAAACCTTTTTCAACTGACAAGGGAAATATAACGCTTGAATAATCACAATCCTTAAGCTCCCTTCTCCAGGTACTAAGCCAATTCCCTATCCGAGCCATTACTTGCGAGTGACAAAGAATTGTTCTAATTGAACCCAATTCGCTTTCATCGATTTTTTTAGATGCCATAAGATCCACTGTTCCGCTTAATTTCCCTTGCATATTTCCCGCAAAATATTCGAAATATTCTTTAGTATTCATCAAGAAAGGTTCTCTTGAAACAAGATTTGCGTATCGCATGGAACTAACCATCTGCATGAAATCAAATCTAAATATTTCAATATACTTATCAAAAGATGG
>CAZLGC010000021.1:0-16304 GCA_964559275.1 uncultured Candidatus Saccharibacteria bacterium | reverse complement strand
TAACGATTTTTACAATCTTACTATCCATGATCTCACCAATAGAGCTGTGTACGACCAGGGTAATAATCAGAACTTATTCCACGATTTGACTATCTATGATATTACCGGAGACTACGGAATATATATCAATGGTGGCAACTTGCATCAGATATATAGCAATGAGATTTACAATACTGCTCATGCTCTATATTTCAATGGTGACGATGATAGCATTGTTCATGACAATAATATTCACGATAACTCAGATACTAATTATTTCACTCGTATAGACGGCACCGAAGTTTATGACAACGAATTCGAGGATAATACCGGCAACTGGGTTCTCTATTTCAATCGACCAGATAATCTAACGGTTCATCATAATGTCTTCTCAGGTAATACTGATAACATATACAGTACTAGATCCGATGACGTCACTCATATTTACAACAACACGATTTACGGTAACGGCAGCGGGTATGGGATTTATTTGGTCAGGTTCGATGGGGTGACAAAATTGCGAAACAATATCATCACTAACAACCAGAACGGCTTCACTGTTTCCAATGGTAATGCCAATCTGAACAATGATTATGCCGATGTCTGGGGTAATACCAATAATTACAGCGGCCAGGGAGCCACTTATGCCGGTACTAATTCTATCTCGGCTGATCCGCTCTTCGTAACACCGGGCTCTGATTTCCATCTCCAGGCGACGTCACCGTGTATCGATACCGGGGATCCGGATCCGTTCTATAACGATCCTGACGGATCGCGTAGTGATATGGGGGCTTATCCTTATACTCCTTAAATTTATGAAAATTGGTTACTGGATATTAATCCTAATTTTATTAATAACAGTCCCGGTACTTTTGTATATCTGGCTGGGGCTGAATTGGTTTCAGGCCAACCCGGTTCGTAACCCTGTGCCTGATTTAGACAAAGAAGACGTAGTGCAGACAATGATAGAAAGCGATGAGGAAATTATGCTGCACGCCGTTGATACGATGGTGGCCGTGGAAAGATACGGCCTGGATAAAGGTAGCTTGCCGGAGACAGTTTCCGCGGTGGTGCCCGAATATCTTGAGGAGGAGTACGCCGATGTAAATTACGAGAAAATTTCGGATACTGAAGCCCTAGTGACGGTGAAACTTGGTGATCAGGGGCGAGAATTCATGGCGGATGACGATGGCGTGGATGATGAACTTTACGAACTAACTGTCGAAATTTAATAATGCGCAATGTTCGCAAAAACCAAAGGGGATTTTCGATTATCGAGGTAATCGTGGCTTTGGGTATTTCGACAATCATAGTGAGCGGTATCATCGGGCTGTTGGTGCAGTCAATGAAATACACCCGCTGGAGCGAGCATTTCTGGCAAGCGACTAGCCTGGCGGACGGGGCGATTGAGGCAGCGATCAGCATCAAGGATAATGACTGGTCGACCCTGGCGGGCTACGCTACCGACGGGACGGTCTACCGGGTGGAGGCCGGGACAAACAACTGGACTATGGTGGCTGATCCGGCCGGCGAAGAGATTGGCATGTTCACCAGGCTGGTCACATTCGAACAGGTTTGTCGTGATACCAATAATGAGATTGTTGCCTGCGGCGGGGTTGACCCAGCTGATCCTGACTCGCGCCTGGTTTCTGCTACCATCAATTGGGAGGAAGACAACGGCACTAGCCGTTCGGTTACCATCCAAGAATATCTGACCAACTGGCAGGTTTGCTACGCGCGCTGGCCTTATATTTTCGGATCACAGTATTCTTATGATACCAACAAAGTTGAGGTTACCGGGGGACAGGTCGGCCTGATTGACCGGACAGCGGAAGCCATCCCCAATGGCAACTTTGCTACCGGTGATTTTACTAACTGGGATACTAGCGGTGATGCCTGGGAGGTGGTAGACGACGGCGGTAATTTTGTGGCCAGTACCGAAGCTAATCCTGACCGTATTGGGGTGATTAGTAATCAGAGCGTTTTCACTTCGGCTGGCCAGCAGCTTCGTTTCCGGCACCAGGGTTACGGTCAGGCGATATTGCTGCTTGACGATTTTCAAAATGGCGAAGCTTCCGGTTGGCAGCATACCTGGGACGCCGGCACCAACTGGAGTGTCTACGATGACGGCGGGGATTACGTCTATCGCTATAACAGTGCTAGTTACAGCCAGACGCAAAGAGGGGACACCGGCTGGGATGACTATACAGTGACCGCCAGTTTTCGTCCCAATACTTACGATCAGCACGGTATTATTTTCCGCTACCAGGATGACGATAATTTCTGGCGCCTGATTTTTGAAAGCGGTGAGGCCCGTATCCGCGGCCGGGTCGGGGGTAACTGGGTTGATGCTCAGGGGACGTCCAGTGAGACATTCACACCTACTGCTGGCCAGTGGTACAACGTCAAGATATCCGTCGACGGAGATTCACTCCGGGCGAAGTACTGGTTAGCGACAGATCCGGAGCCGGGATCCTGGAATTTTGATATCACTGACGATCGTTTGCTGACCGGTTCCGTTGGCTTTGCTGCTCAATCCTCAACAGATTTTGACGATATTGAGGTTATAGATGACGGCGCCGATCCGGAATATAATAATTACGTGGCTTTGATGAGAGCCAGTGATAATGAAGAGCTGATACGGGTAAACGCTCCCAACGATTCCAATTGGCAGGATGTTATTTGGGACTTATCAGCTTATCCCAACCAGCAGGTATATCTGAATGTAGTAGATAATTCTACGGATGCCACCGAGGGCTGGTATGCAGTTGATGACTTCCGTCAAACTGACAATGACGGCAACGCTATTGAAGGATATGCCTCCGACAGTCCGTCGATCATGCCTAATACCGCTCATACTATAACCTCACTTACCAACTGGTATGCCTTTGCCGCCGATAATTCCGGCACCGGCTCAGTCTATTATCAGCTCAGCAACGACAACGGCGTTACCTGGTATTACTGGAATGCCGGCGGCGGCACCTGGAGCGTAGCCGGTGACACTGATTATAGCCTAGAAGAAGATATAGATAACAATATTGCTACTTTTCCTGCTGGTGGTTCAATTTCAGTACGGGCTTTCTTGGTAAGCGACGGCACTCAACCGGTATTTTTGGACGAAGTGGTCGTAGCCTATGAAGGGGAATGTGGATCATAAGATGAAAAAAATAACTAAACAATCTGGGTTCAGTCTGATCGAGCTTTTGGTTTATATTGCTATTCTGATATCAGCCGTGACAGTGGTGGCGGTTTTCACTGTAGACATCATAAAATCTAATCGCGCCGAGCAGGGAAACCGGGAAACCCAGCAGAATGCTCGATTTATAATGGAACGCCTCCAGTATGAAATTCGCTGGGCCAATACGGTTGAGCCACCTTTCCAGGCTAACGAGATAACTCTGCAGACACCGTCCGGTAGCGTGCGTTTTTATCTGGCTCCGGTTGGTTCCGGACAGGGAATGTTCCTGGAAAGAAACGGCTTTTCCACCCAGATTACGACTGATGATGTCAATGTCAGCCAATTTGAGCTGGAAACCCTGGATCCGGATGATTCACCTCCTTCAGTAGGTGTTGATCTGGAAGTAGAGTCACAAGGGGACAGTAATGCCAGTACCGATATAAGTACTATTATTACCGTCAGAAAACAATAATGAGAAAACAACGGGGACAAGCGGCGATTATCGGAATTACGGCGCTAGCGGTAATAGGTCTTATAATTGCGACCGCGGTAGCGGCGATGTCTCTGAGTGAATACAAAATGACGGATGAAGCTGCTAAAGGTAATGAGGTTTTTACGGCGACGGAAGCGAAGATGAATGATATCCTGATACGCATAAAAAAAGACCCCTCCTGGCCGCCGGCGCCGATGCCCTACACAGAGAATGACCCGACTTATCTAAATGACGTGGCAGTCGCCACCACCATCGATGAAACCGACGATGGCTTGCAGATCGATACCATTGGTACCAAGGCAACTGTTACCAGGCAGCTCAGGGCGATTCAGTATTCCGATACCGGGTTAGTGGATGTTTTCGAAATCGAGCCGTAGTGTGATATAATTTGCTCTATGCAAGGAGTTTTTGGTCTAGACATTGGTGATAAATCTATCAAAGTCATCGAAGGCAAGATGTCCGGTGGCGTGTTTTCAATTACGGCTATCGGTGAAGCACCGGTTCCGGATGGCGCGGTTCGCAATTGGGAGATAAAGGATGAAGAGGCATTGGCAACCGCTATCAAAGATTTGTTGGGGGCTACTAAGCCGCGTCCCATTCGCGCGCGGATGGCGGTCGTTTGTGTTCCTGAGCAAAAAGTATTTTTGCATTCCATGAAACCGCCCCAGGTTTCCGAGGAGAAAATGACAGAGGTGGTCAAATGGGAGCTGGCGGCCAACATCTCCGAAGACATCAGCGAAATGTATTGGGACTGGGAGTCAGCCCAGTCTCCGGACGGACAGGGTATAGTTCTGGCTGCCGCCGCTTCCAGGGAAATCCTGGGCAAATACGAATCAATGCTGGCTAAAATCGGTATCAAAGTCGTTGCTTTCGATATGGAATCAAAGGCGCTGGCTCGGGCGGTGGGAGGACAACTTTCTACAACCGGCGGAACTTTGATCGTTGATTTTAGTGCCCAGAGCACCTCACTTTCGGTATATCAACAAGGTCTAGTAACTTTCACATCGGGCTTGAATGTCGGAGGGGATGTTTGCACGGAGGAGATTTCAAAAGACCAGGGGGTAGATCTAGAAAAAGCGGAACAGATGAAGCGCCAGGTCGATCTTTCCAAATCGGAAGACGAAAAGGGAATGCGACCAGTTGTTTGCCCGACAGTTGACAGTATTGCTCAGGAGATAAGACGGACAATAGATTTTTACAATAACAGGAAAAAAGGTCAGGTTCCGATCGATAAGGTCATCCTGGCCGGCGGAGCTTCTCTGATGAAAGGCTTGCCTGAATATCTACAGCTAAAGCTGGATGTCAAAGTAGAAATGGCAAATGTACTGAGAAGACTGAGCCAGAAGTCACAAAAATTGGTGACGGGAAAAAGCTTGGTCTACGGTACAGTCCTCGGACTAGGGGAGAGAGCGGCTGAAGATGATCCTGTGACCCAGGAACTTAACTTGATATCGCAGTCGTTGCAGGAGAATTTTTTGAGCAGGGGGCTGAGGCGAGGAATGAGGCTGCTGCTGGTTACAACTATTATAGTAGGTATTCTCATTATCGGTGGGTCTTTTGCGCTCTGGTTCTATTTACAGACTGATACGGAAAGGCTGGAAAAAAAGATTGAATCAGAGTCTTTGGAGAAATCACCGGCCCAGGTCGAGGTTGAACAGCAGATTGAATTGATAAACTCAGATTTGGATGCTATTACCAAAATTAGTTTGGAACAAAATCACTGGAGCGAGATTGTGTCGGCGATTGATCAAGCAACCCCGCCGGGAGTACAGGTGACCCGTCTGTCTTTATCTGATGATGAACCGAGCCGCGTACTTGGGACCGCTAATAGTCGGGAAGAAGTAATAACCTTTGGTGATAATCTCAAGCAAATCGACGGTATCAGTGATGTCGAGAATCCGCTTTCCAATCTCTCCACAGGGGAAAAGAGTATCATCGAGTTTGAAATTACATTTTCTCTGAAATAATGTTCAAAGCACTGCGAAAATTTATAGTTTCTCGGATGCTGATCATAATTCTAATAGTTGCCGGCGGAATTTTGGTTATGTATTATTGGCTGGTGCCGGAGATTGATTTGGTAGTTACCGAAAACGGAGATGTCCGGAGTCGTTACGAAACTCTTTTGGGCGCTGAATATGATCTTTCCCGAATGGAAAGCAACTTAGCCAAAATCGAGGCTGACATTCCGTTGTTGCAAGAATCACTACCACCGCTGCAGGACGTCTTCAAGGTAATTGACCAGCTGGAAAAAATTGCCGCTGAAGTGGGGTTAACTCAGACAGTTGAAGTTTCTGATCAGACTGTTTCTGACGGAGAACGCTTGGCAGTGCCGGTTAATGTGCAGTTGCGTGGCAGCAAGGGTGCCCTAGAGGAATATCTAAAACGTTTGGAAAACCTACGTTATTTTATACAGGAAAAGGGTCTCGAATACGATCTGAAATATACTATCACCGAAGAGGGGGGCAAGGTTGAGGATGGCATTAATGCCCAGCTCGAACTTCTGATATATCTCCAGCCTAGCTAATTATAATATGGACGCTGCTAGCAAACCTAACAAAGAAAAAGTCCCGACTTCGCCAGTGCAGTCATGGCAAAGGCAGTCAAAATCAGTTCCGCAACCCATCAAAAAATGGCGTGGCTTAGTTCTGCTTATGACGGTTTTAGTCGTGGGAGCACTGGCAGCCTGGGGATATTTGGCCTTCGATCTGATATACGGCTCTTATGTGGAAGCCATAACACCCAGTGTGGAACAACTGGAGGTCTACCGGCTGCAAATTGATGAAGCTGAATTCAATAAAGTTAAATCGGAAATCGAACAGCGAAATCTGTATTGACAAAACTCGTTTCGCGTGCTAGCGTAAAAAGAACCCTTAAGAAAAAAAATATGAAAAAACTGATAATTTTTTCAGTCGTAGCCATTCTAGCAGTCGGTATTTTTAGTCTAGCTTATCCTTATACCAGCCAGCTCCAAATAGCTCAGTACGGACCGCGCTTAACTGCTCGCGGCAGTGACTTAATAACGGCTCAGAAAGAAGGTGCCGTCACCGGGGCTGATGATGAATCCCGTCGCGAACAGACGGAAATTTATCGGGAGTGGCCGGTTTTCGCGAATGATGAATATGGTCTTTCGATTCGCTATCCACTGGAATTACAGGTGAACGCTCGGGGTACGGATCTACTAAATCAATCGGAAGCTAAAACACTGGTAAGTTTTATTAAACCTGGTCAGCGCGGTGAGATGGGAACTAACGTAACAATCAATGTCCAACCGATTTCTGATCAACCGAACCTCGACGCTATTGCCGAGCAATGGGAAGACAGAGGGTTGGTCTTGTCCCGATCAGAAACTATTGTCGATGGTGTCCGGGCACTGCGTTTGTTATTGGCAACGCCCCTGGAAGGCGGGGATAACCTACATGAAGACGTTGTCATGGTAAGGAAAGGGGACTCAGCTATTATTTTCCAGTCAGCCGGTCCGGAAAATCGTGATTTGTTTGAGCAGATGCTAGGGACCGTTGACTTCAGCTTTTAGTAAAAAATATGCGTCGACCAGTAATAAATCCTAGAGATAATTGCATTGCCTGCGGCAATTGCCAGGCGGTAGCTCCCACGGTATTCAAGGTTGGGGCAGACGGAAAATCAGAAGTTATTTCACTGCCTGACTATGAAAAAGATGCCTCAGCTGTCGATCGGGCAATTGGCGAATGCCCGGTGAATATCATCAAGTGGCAAGGATAATTGATTTCAAATAAAAAAAGCCCCCGACGGGGGCTTTTTTAGTATCGTTATTTCTTTGGTTTTACTTCGGCAATCAGGGCTTTCAGAGCAGCCGGTTCATTGACAGCCATCTCGGCCAGCATCTTGCGGTTAACAGCGATTTTTTCTTTTTTCAGGGCGCTGATGAAACGGCTGTAGTTCATACCGGCCGCGCGGGTGGCAGCGTTAATGCGTATTTGCCACAGACGTCGTTTGGCTCGCTTTTTGGTTTTGCGGCCAACGTAAGCTCGCTTACCTGCTTTCTGGGTAGCTTCTTTGGCTTGCTTAATGAGTTTTTTACGCCCGTGTAGATATCCCTTAGCTCTTTTGAGGATTCGTTTCTTGCGTTTTTTGGCGGCAACGCCGCGTTTCACTCTGGCCATATGTTTTATTTCAGTAATTTCTTAAGATTTTTCTGATCTTGTTTGGCGGCTGTTTCCCGGCGGCGCTTGCGGCGCTTCTGCTTGCCTTTCTCGCGCGCGTTAAAGTGGTCTTGCGAGGTATAGCGGCGCAGGATCTTGCCCTTCTTGGTTTTCTTAAAGCGCTTCTGGGCGCTGCGGTTAGTTTTCATCTAGTTGGGTATAAAAAAAGATATACGAACGAAGATATTGATTTATTACTTGCCGGCAATAGCAGCACTATTGCCTTCAGCGGCCACAATCGTCACCAGACCCATTCCCATAAACTTTGGTTTTTGGATGGTGACTGTCTTTGTTTCTATCATGTTTCGGACGAATTCGTCAAGTTTTTCCTCGGCTAGATCGCGGTGAACTTTTTCCCTTCCTTTAAGAACAAATTCAATTTTCAGGCGGTGACCCTCTCCTAGGAACTTATTGGCTTGCTTAGCTTTGAACTGAAGATCATGGTCTCCGGTTCTGAGCCCAATACGGACGCCTTTGGTTTCGACTTTCTTTGTCTTGGCCTTAGATTTACGCTTTTGTTTCTCCAGGCGATACTTGTGTTGTCCGTAGTCCATCAAGCGACAAACCGGGGGTTTAGCTTGGGAGGAGACCTCGACTAGGTCTAGACCCTTGTCCTTGGCTAGTTGCATCGCCTCCGCCTTTGGCATCACCCCTACTTGTTTACCGGCGTCATCAATAACGCGCACTTCTGGTGCCCGGATCTGGTGGTTGACCTTGATTTTTTTGCTAAGAAGGATAGGTTTTGCGTTACTCGTAGTCGTCGTGACCGCTCTCGAATAAATTGCGCACAATTTATTCGGAAGAGGAGTACACGCCTGGAGGCTGAAGTGAGTGTCGCTTCAGCGACGCTCACGGAAGCCGCAATGCGTGTACGACGTGGTGGAGATGGGGGGAGTTGAACCCCCGTCTGAACACGATTAGCTTATCGTTCTACAGGTTTAGAACACTTACTTTGATTCGACAAAATACCTCAAAGTGTCCCAAAAAGTATTTCGTCTAGCCCGAAGATTTCGAGAACACTAGTGGGCACTAGCGTTATCTACTCCTGAAAGTGTGATACCTCGGTCCTGCCTGTCAGGTCAAGTAGGCGAGATAGCTGTTGGTTTTAGGCAACAGCAGGTGCAAATGAAGGGGCAAAAGCCATCTTCAGTTTGCTAACAAATGATTTGACATTTGTGTGTGCCAAGTAAGTTTAGAGAGTTGGCTTGGCAAAACTCTACCTGCCCGATGAAACTGGACGTATCCATCGAAGCCTGGCATCCCCCCAGATTGAAAATCAGAGATTTTCAATCTGGGGGAAATCCAAACTCAAATTTCAAAATTCAAAGCCCAAAGCAATCTCACACCCAAAACCTGAACTCCAAATCATTTTTGCCGCAGGGCGCGGCGGATATCGCGTTCAGCATCACGTTTTTTGAGGTCTTCGCGCTTGTCGTGCTTCTTCTTGCTGCGGCCGATTCCGATCGTAAGTTTTATTCTACCTCTTTTACTATAAAACGTCAAGGGTACAAAAGTCAAGCCTTTTTCCTGCTTTTTGCCTATTAGATCATTTATTTCAGACTTTTTGAGAAGCAGCTTTCTAGACTGGGTGGGATCATACTTTATCTTCGGGCTGGCTTTGCTGTACAGTGGTATATTAGCGTTTATTAGCCAAACTTCAGGGATATCTTTTCGCGTCTGTTTTAGCGTCACATACGCCCCTTTAAGGTTCGCGCCGCCTTCACGAATAGCTTTTACTTCATAGCCTTTCAAAACTAAGCCAGCCTCAAAAGTATCGAGGATTTTGTAATCGCGATAGGCGAGTCGGTTTTTGGCGAGAAATTTACCCATATATACTTATTCTACGCGTTAAATAACAAAAAGTGAAGCTTGACGTTAATCTCTAATCAGGTATAATGTGGCTACTTGTCGCCATGAGGAGGGGTCACTATGAGCAAGTTGGAGCTTCTTGGTACGTTAGTGTTCATTGTTTCCGTCTTGATTTCGATCAAGCACTGTCTGCAGATTCGTCGTCGACAACGTCGTCTCTGAAGCTTTCCACAATGGTGCCTCAGTTTGGGGCACCTTTTGCTTTGTGTAAAAGTAGGTTTGACACGATCGCTTTACTCTGATAAAGTGGCTGCAGAAATTATGACTAGACAAGCTTTGAACAAGAAAAACTCTTTTTGGGGCCACCTTTGTGGGCGGATTTATCGTTTTATTATTCTGCCCTGGTCCCGAGCTTGTCTTAAATCTAGTTAAAGTTAACTAAACTCAGATATAAGCGAGCTCGGTAACATCCGAGCTCGCTTTCTTATAAGGTAAACAAAACCATGCAGTACAATCAGACTAAACTCAAGCAAGCAGCCAAGCTAACCGTGGAGGAAATTTTCGCTGTCAAGCGCGGGGAAGAGGTTTTGATCGTTACCAATCCCGAGCCTGGTATCGACGTCATTGCGCATGAAATCCAGCACGCTGCCCGGGATCGCGGCGCCTTGGTAAATCTAATGTACCAAGAATCCAAAACCGGCAACGATTACATGGATCAGGCGGTGCTGGAAGCGATCAAACGCCAACCAGACGTGGTCATAGGTATTCGGCACGATTCGTTTGGCAAAGATCCGGAAGGGGTGCGTAAACCCTATCGGATTGGTCGTAAGGAATATACTTCGGCGGTCTTATATCTAGCCGAAAAAGGCAAGATCCGTTCGGCCTGGAGTTCTAGTGTGACCGCGGATGATTTTAGCCGGCTGGTGTTGGTGGATTATCAGCAAATGAGGCGCTTAAGCGACAAAATAGAGCGACGTTTGAACAAAGCGGTGCTGGCAAAAGTCAGAACCAACGGCTCGGAGGCACTAATTGAAATCAAAGACCGACGTGGTATGCCTGATAAAGGTGATTTTCGTCGTCCGTCGCTGTATGGGAATATACCCTCCGGCGAAGTTTGCATTTCCCCAGAATTGGGCAAAGTGAACGGTGAAATTGTGTTAGATGGTGTCATTCACCTTGATTCCGGTATGGAAAACATCAAGGAACCGGTCAAACTGGTTATCAAAGACAATTTCATCGAGGATATCCGCGGTGGAACATCTGCGCGCCAAATTGAGCAAAATATTGCTAATTGTATTAAATTGGTCGAAAAATTATCGCGTCAGGGTGAAATTGCCAAGCGCGATGTTCCAAAATTAATTAAAAATTCGCGGGCAATTGGCGAACTCGGAATCGGATTTAATGAAAACGCGCGGGATAAAGCGCCGACCTTGATGGAAGCCGAAAAAGCTTATGGGACTACACATATCGCTATCGGGATGAACTATGACGGGGACCAGCGCGCTCTCAATCACTATGATGGGGTAATGAGGCGGCCGGAATTAACTTTGGTGTACCCGGACGGCCGTGAGGAGCTTATTTTGCGCAACAAAGAGTTCCGGCTCTAGCTGGAGGCATGGTGGGGGAGACTTGATGCTCCCCCATCATCCCAAAGTTAAAAAATTCAAGCCCAAAGTTTAAACTCAAAATGGAGTCGATTCAAAGAAGGGAATTGGTCCCCTAGTTTCAGTTTCCGAGTTATCCACAGCCACCTTAAACTTGCTTGCTTGGTTGGCTGTGGATAAGTTATGTGGGGTAGAAAATAGAATATAGAAGTTAGAAAGTGAAAAACTTGAACAAAAGATTATATTTAAGCTAGGAGTGAAGTAAGTCTAAAAATAGTGTTTTTTACTCAGCTTTGGCCGAGACAGGTTCGAGCTGTTTTTATTTCATAGACACCTAAAAATGTGCTAACATGTTAATGTAGTAGCACACTAAATCAAATAAAGGTATGGAAAACACCAAGCAAAAATGGGCCAGCGAGCAGACCCGGCGTCTTTTCAAAGCTATTCTGAAACTGAAAACTATTGATGAATGTGAGCGCTATTTTCGGGATTTGCTGACAATAAATGAGTTACGTGATTTAGCGCAGCGCTGGGAAATTGTGCTGATGCTTAATGACGAGATCCCCTATCGCGAAATTGAGGCCAAGACGGGGGCTAGTACCGCGACTATCACGCGGGTGGCGCATTGGCTGAAACATGGAGAAAAAGGGTTCAAGCTCGTTTTGCATCGCCTGGGCTAAAAAGTAGCTTTTGTGGATAACTTTGGTCTAAAGAGGCTAATGTGGTATAATTGGAATACCAATTTATTCCTAAATAAAAATAAAACCTATGTCGAAAAGCAATGGTCTCTTTTTAGGTATGGCCCTTTTAATGGTGGCTCTTTTCTTTTTTATGGTGGCGGTTTTAGGATTGCCGGCAATCGCTCAGGACGAAGCTACTGCCACGGCTGACTTGTCTACCCATTTTGCCAGTGCCACTGCAGTGGAAGAATCCTCCACAGTTGAAGGCAACTTGGGGCCGAATGAATCTGATTTCATGAAAATCTCCCTTAATGCCGGCTACCAATTAAAAGTTTTCGGGAGTGCCAATAATGAGTTGGAAAATGACACTTACAATAACCTGCAGATAAATCTTTATAAAGAAGGAGGCACGTTGCTTTCAACTCAAGAATCTAAGCCTGATGGAGTGGAGACGGGAGAAGCTTTTTACTATAAAGGGATGACAGCCGAGGATCCAACCGAAACTGAGATGGTTTATGTAGAGCTAAAAAATAATACTCCTGACTACGGCAAGACAACTAATTTCACTTATAACATCAGTTTTGAACGCATTGACCGTTCCGATGCCTTTGCAAATACCGACGCCGGCTACGATTTTGACACCGCTATTGATTTGCAGCTTAAGGATGGCGAGGGTGATTTCAATAAAAATTTCCTGGGCTACAATAAATGTGGCTCTGATAAATACTGCTCCACCGATCAAGAGGACTATTACATGGTGTCACTGGGCAGCGGCGAGACACTTGACCTGGAGATAACCCCGAGTCCGGAGGCACGTATGGAGCTAGAGATATATGACGGTAATCGCAACCTGGAAGAATCAGCTCGGACAGCTAATCCGGGAGCGGTTATAGAACAGCAATATACTTCGGAGGAAGACCAGAGTGTGTATATAAAACTGGCCAGTGAGAATTTTGGCTCTTATGCCATGGCAGTGACCAATAAATTAGGTGCGGCTGTTACTTCTCCAACAGCCACTCCGGCTGAATCCCCGGCAGCTACTCCAACGGAAAGTCCGGCTGCGGAAGAGCCTGAATCCGAAGCTGCTGGTTTCAACATCTGGGATTATAAATGGTATTTGATAGGTGGCGGTGCTGTGGTAGTAGTTGTGATTGTTGTTCTGCTGCTGATGAGTCTGTCCAAAAAGAAAAAATCAGCTGGTGGGCAGGATGAGGTGGCTAAGTTGCGTCAGCAAATGAAAACAGGCGGTAAAACCACTCCGGCAGCACCGGCCTCAACTCGTCCCGGCGCTACCCGAACCATGCAGAGTGATATGAAGAATGTTCCTCCGGGAGCTACTCCAAAGAAGCCGATGCCTCGTCCGGGACAACCACCGCAACGTCCGGCGCCATTGCCACCTAAGCCTATGGGAAAAGGTGCTCCGCCTCCGGGCTTGCCGACGGCTGCTGCCGCCGGCGGGGCCATGGGAGCAACTGCTGGCCCTAAGTCTGTGCCAGTGCCGCCTAAACCCAAATCACCTCCCAAACCAATAGTTCCGCCGCGCTCGGATGACATGAAGGCCGCACCGGGTGGTCCCAAACCGCAGACACCAAAACCAAAGGCTCCACCGCCTCCTTCTACTCCCAAATCTCCGCCGCCGTCGGCACCTAAGCCGCCGGGAGGTGGTACACCGCCGCCGGCTCCTTCAGGAGGAGGAAAACCTCCTGCTCCAGGTGGAGGTACTCCAACGCCTCCTAAGCCCGGTGAAATGACATCCAAGGCCAAGCAGGATATTGATGACATCTTTGGCGGCTAGAACTGGACATTTATCTAATTCATTGACATAACCTTAGCTTTTCTGAAACAATTATCAGAAAGGTATAGTTAGGTGTTAATTATTAAGTAATTTGCAAATTTATGAAATCAGCTTGGAAAATATTGGCAATAAGCTTAGGAGCGCTTCTTATCATTAGTCTGATTTGGCAATATTTCACAATCAAAGATTTCCAGGTGGAATCTGATCGTATTAATGCCAAAAGCGAAGCGATTCTACAGTACGCTGTTGACCAGGGATTAGTTTTTGATAAGGCTTTTGAAGATGAGTTTGGTGAAGTGCCGGAACCTACCGAAATAGAACCCATCGAAGTGAGTGTTGATGATGATCCTTTTACAGGTAATGAGGATGCCCAGGCAACGATTGTAGTCTTTGATGATTTTCAATGCCCGTTTTCCGCCAAGATGCATGAGTCGCTGGCAACTATTCGGGACGAGTTTTCTGACGGTGAGTTGCGCATAGTTTACCGTGATCTCCCGCTAGGTGGTCATTCAGAAGCTATGGCGGCGGCCAAAGCAGTGGCTGCTGCTGGTAAACAAGATAAGTCTTTTGAAATGGCTGATAAAATATTTGCCAATCAAGCCGATTTGTCAGTAGATAACTATGTTGGCTGGGCTCGTGAGATCGGATTGGATATTTCTCAATTTGAGACGGACATGACCAGCGATGAAGCTAAAGCTGAGATTGAAAATGACATTGCTGAAGCCGAAGAGTACGGCGCTTCCGGAACACCGACAGTATATCTAAACGGTATGGTGATAGGTGGTTATATGCCAGCGGAAGATCTAGCTGAAGTTGTCAGGGAGGAGCTGGAATAATTGACTTAAACGCGGTTTTCCGCTAGGGTTTGGATAGACAATTTTTCAAGAGCGTAGCCTGGCTACGCTCTTTTAGGAGGGACTGAAATGGCATCGGATTTTTTCAAGAAACTACAGGACATCGTGATCAAGTTTCTTCCCAAGAGGGCGGTCAAGGATATTCCCATCAAGGATGATGCGGAAGCAGCGGCTGTCCTGGCGAAGCTTGGTCGGATTCAGGCTCAGGCCTTGCGGGTCAAGGCTGATATGGCGGACAAGATTCTGGCCATCCAGGAAGAGGACGGCCGGGCGATGTCCGAACTCGAGGCAGAGATTCAGCTGATGATGACCCGGCTGCGCGAATATGCGCTGTCACTGGGACTGGACAAGGGTATCGAAGGGGCCAAGACCCTGATGCTGACCACCGGTCCGTTGGCTTTCTATGACGGCCAGGTCGTCCTCAGTGTCAGCAAACAGGATGAGGTGATTACCGTCATCGAGTCTGATCCCGAGCTGGCGGCCAAGTACCTGGTCAAGCCTGAACCGCGAGTCAGTATCAGGAAGGCCGAGTTGGCCAAGGCTCCGGAGGCAATCGCCCAGATCAACCGCATCCTCGGAGAAGCTCTACTGACCCGCAAGCGGCCGGTCTTTTTCTCGGCTCATCCAACCAGTTTGGATGAAGTCAAGGAAGGCATTAAGATCAAGGGCAAGGTCCGGGAGGAGAAGGTGGACTAGGCAGGTCCCTAAGAGCCCCTCGCCCAATTTGAGCGAAGGGCTTTTCATTTGACAAAAGAGGGGAAAATTCATATCATAAATATACAATTACAAATGCGTTTGAGGGGCTATCTCCCCCGAGCTTGCATACGCAAGCAGGCATTCCGCAGAAAATTTGGTTGCCCGCCGGGTGAGGCAATCAAACTAGTAGACCGGAACGGCAAGTCATCGTAAATGACGTAGATTGAGATGTCCTTCGGGAAATCAAGATGGTACCGCGCCAAAAAGCGTTCTTGGAAGAACTAGATTTAGTTTTGCCAAGAGCGTTTTTTCTTTAGGCCCGGGTGGCGGAATTGGTAGACGCGCTACGTTCAGGACGTAGTGAGCTTACGCTCATGGGAGTTCGAGTCTCCCCCCGGGCACCACGTCGTACACGCATTTCAGCTTTCGTGAGTCGCCGACAATGTCGGCAACTCACTTCAGCTTGCATGCGTGCACTCCTCTTCCGCCAAAAATGCTAGAGCATTTTTGGCGGGGACTACCAACACGAATGACTCTATGAAAATATATTTCGCCACCGGCAACAAGCATAAAGTCGAAGAAGCACAGATAGCTCTGAAAGATAGTGGTATTGAGCTGGTGATTCTTGACGAAGAAAAAGAAGAACCGTCCGGCTGGGACATGGAAAAGGTCGCCAAGTATAATGCCCATAAGTTTGCTGACAAGATGAAGGCACCGGTGATTGTTGAGGACACCGGAGTGTTCTTTGAGGCTTTAGATGACTTCCCCGGCGCCGAGCCGAAGCGTTGGTTTGAGAAACTAGGTTATGACGGTTTGTTGGCAAAGCTCGAGGGTCAGAATAATCGAAAAGCATATTTTCAGATAGTTATATCTTCGACTCCGTTGTCCGCAGATTTGCCAGATCAGCACATATTATCCGTCTCGCTTTTAAGAGGAAAAAAGCTCCCCTTTGAACTGACATGAAAGCCGGAAAAAACTGCATATTTCTTTCCCTCTTTTTCATTCCCCTAGTCCTGCAAGCACGGACCCTCTCGCGGG
>CAZLGC010000020.1:0-17492 GCA_964559275.1 uncultured Candidatus Saccharibacteria bacterium | reverse complement strand
TTATTGTGATCCCATAAGTTCGGATGATATCGATAGTATGTTTGATCCTAATGGTGTAGTAGATATCGCTTTTAAAACTGATGAAATTGACCATTTTTAGTCCTATCCTAATAATCAGCTTTCCAAAAATCATAATCCAATGCTATACAACTTCAGCAACCGGTTAATTAAATCAACGGGCACTGAGCCGGGATAAATATCGGAGCATACATTCAAATGATGAATCATCTCACTGCATTCACCCTGTACATCCAGAAGATATTTCCGCCAGACTTTCCGATAATACCTTTTTGGCCACCCTTCGGCCAAAATTGCCGGGCCGGCCTTGGACGCTCGACGTACTTGCGATACCAAATCAAAACGCTCCTGCGCCGGCAAGCTTTTGACCAGATCTCTATGGACGAGAACCATCGCCTGATAGAGATTTTGATAAACAAACAAGTCCTGAAATCTTTTAATTTTCCCTTCTGATATCCCTCCTTCCATTTTCTATGTTCTACCTTCTATTTTCTAACCTAAAACTGCGAAGATATATTATAAATCGGCATAATGACCGCTGCCATCAAGATCCCTACGCCTATCCCTAATATTACCATAATTACCGGCTCCAGCAAAGAAGAAAGGCCCCGGACGGCGTTATCCAGCTCACTGGTGTAAAAATCGGCTATCTTGTTTAGAGTAAAGGGCAGCTTTCCGGTCTGCTCCCCCACCTCGATCACCTGGGCTACCATTAGTGGCACCGCTGGCTCTTTTTTTAGCACCGACGACATAGAATCACCCGCTTCTACTCTTTTGGCTGATCGGCGAATAATATCTTCATAAACAGAATTGCCTATAACATCCGCTGTAGTCTCCAGTGCTTCTAGAATTTTCACGCCGCCGGACAAAAGAGTGCTCATATTTCTAGTCATGCGGACAATGTAAACCCACTGGAACAGTTTGCCAAAAATAGGCAGACGAAGCTTCAGGCTGTCCAGGCTAGCTTTACCTTTTTCGGAACGGGAATAAGACCGAAGCCACAAAGCCAGAACGCCAAGCGCAATAACTATTACCCACCAGAAATTGCGTATGAAATCACTTACTCCTAATAAAACTGTAGTGGTCCAGGGTAAATTTTCCATGTCCCCCAATACAGACTCCAGTTGCGGAACAACATAAGTCACCATGATTATACCAACTACAATTATGCCGCCCAAAATGAATCCTGGATAATACAAAGAGCTTTTGATTCTAGAATTAAGTTCGTAATCCTTTTCCATTTGGTCAGCCAAATACTGCAAGGATTCATCCAATTTACCACTGGTCTCACCGGAGTTGATGACACTTACAAAGAATGTACTGAATACTTTGGGATACTGTTCCAAAGCAACTGACAGCCTGGCACCGCCCTCAACGTCTGCGGAAACCCCCGCCAGTACCGAGCGAAAAAGCTGGTTTTCCTGCTGTTCGGTCAGAATCTTCAGAGCCTGCACCAGAGGCAAGGTGGCTGATATCATCGTTGCCAGCTGGCGAGCAAAAATAACTATGTCACGCGGGTGAACGCGCTCAAACATACGCACCCGGCTTTGTAGGCCAAACTCTTTGCCTTCTTCTGCCAGAGAAACAACCACTAAATTATGGCTGCGCAAAACGTCCGCCGCTGACTGTTCGTTAGCAGCATCAACTATGCCGGACTGGAGTTCGCCTTTGGGATTTCTAGCTTTGTAATTGAATACAGGCATCTTTTGAACGCAAAAGGTAAAACTTAAAACGCAAAATTACTAACGCTGGAGGAGGGAGGAAAGATTCTTCGGATCAGTGGAGAACATCATCGCGTCTTCCATAGTTATCTGCTGAGTACGAACCAAATGAGCCAGAGAACTGTCCAGTGACACCATACCTTCTTCGGCACTGGTCTGGATAATGCTGTCCAGCTGATAGGCTTTGCCCTCACGAATCAGGTTGCGAATAGCTGAGGTCGCTACCATCACTTCTGTCGCGACAATCCGACCCCCGCCAATCTTGGGTATCAGACGCTGGGAGACTACCGCCGTTATGATACTGGCCAGCTGCATCCGGACTTGGTTTTGCTGGTGAGACGGAAACACATCAATTATACGATCCACGGTCTGGGCAGCATTATTAGTATGCAAAGTGGCAAAGACCAGGTGTCCGGTTTCCGCAACCGTAATTGTCGTCGCAATCGTGTCCAGGTCACGCATCTCGCCGACCATGATGACATCACCGTCCTCGCGCAAGGCTGAACGCAGGGCCCGGGCGAATGACATTGTATCTTGGTTCAGCTCACGCTGGTCAATAATCGATTTATCCGGTGTAAAAAGATATTCAATCGGATCTTCAATTGTAATTATATGCTCCGCCCGGGAATGATTGATAAGATCAAGCATCGCCGCCAGGGTCGTCGATTTACCATGCCCGGTTGGACCAACCAGCAGCACTAAACCCTGAAACTCCTTCGTGAATTCCTTCAGTATCAGGGGCAGGTTCAATTCCTCAATTGTCCTGATTTTGCTGGGAATTAAGCGGAAGGCACCGCCGACATTACCCTTTTGGTGAAAAACATTGATGCGAAACCGAGCCTTGTCACCAAATGAATAAGAAACATCCAATTCCCGCTGGCTTTTGAAAGTCTCCATCTGCTGTTCATTGAGAATGGCTCCCACTAATTCCGCGGTACCATTAGCTGTCAGGACTGGTGCACCCTCAATCGGAATTAGTTTTCGGTCTACACGCAGAGTCGGCGGACGACCGACCGATAAATGCAAATCAGAGGCTCCTTTCTCGAGCATGACGTTGAAATACTGTTCTAGTTTTAGTTTGGCAGCAGCGGGCATCTGGATTAGATATTAGATGTTAGTTTTTGGGCTAGTCTCGGGTTGCGCGCAGGACTTCTTCCACCGTTGTCATTCCCAGCAGCACTTTGACAATGCCGTCTTCCATCATCGTGATTGTCCCCTTTTCCCGAGCGACGCTTTTGATCTTATCGGCGGTGGCCTGTTGGAGAACAACATCCTGAACATCGGTGTCTACCCGGAACATTTCGAATATGCCGATACGGCCTTTGTATCCGTCCTGGCAGTTGGGGCAACCCTTGGGTTCATATATTTCTAGAGGCGAGGGCATTTTTAACTTGAGTTTTTTGCGCAATTCAGCCGGGATGGCCCCCCATTCTTTCATAATGACAGCGGTCTCATCCGGGTTTGCCTCCCTCTTTTTACGACAGTCCGGGCACAGACGGCGCACTAGCCGTTGCGCAATAACAGAATTCAGGGCCGAAGCTAGCAAAAACGGCTCGATCCCCATATCGATCAAGCGGGGAATGGCTCCGAAAGAGCTATTGGTATGCAAAGTGGAGAGAACAATGTGGCCAGTTAGAGACGCATGCACGGCCATTTCAGCCGTTTCTTTATCCCTGATCTCACCGACCATGATAATGTCCGGATCCTGGCGCAGAATTGAGCGCAGCCCCGAGGCAAAGGAAAGACCAACATCAGGGTTAACCTGGGATTGAGAAATTCCTTCAACAAAGTACTCTACCGGATCCTCCAAAGTAATTATATTTACAGCCGGTTCATTCAGAATATTGAGTATCGAATATAAGGTTGTCGACTTGCCGGCGCCGGTCGGGCCGGTCACCAGAGTCATACCGTGAGTCTTCTTTATTACATCTTCGATGCTCTCCAACTGCGGTTTCAGTATCCCCAGCTCTTCAAGTTTAAAGATCCCTTCCGACCGGTCCAGGATTCTCATCACGACCTTCTCCCCATTTATAGTCGGCAGTGTGGAAACACGGAAATCGATCTCACGCTTACCAAATTTCATGTGAAAGCGACCATCCTGAGGAATGCGGGTTTCGTCAATTTTCAGATTAGCCATGATCTTCACCCGTGATACGATCGCCGAGTGCACCTGGCGGGACAACTTCAGAATTGTATGTAATATACCGTCAATCCGGTAGCGAACACGTACATTTTCCTCGGTCGGTTCAATGTGGACATCACTAGCCCGCTGTTCAACCGCATTTTTCAGAATTACGTCGACCGCCCGGGAAACCGGCGCTCTTTCCACAAAACGCTCCAGCGCCTCGCCACCCTTGATACTTTTTATTTCACCACCCTCTTTCTCCAGTTCAATCGTCGCTCCTTCCAGAGCTTTGCCCACTTCTTCTTTCACTCCCCCGTACTGCGCCAGCACGTTTTCCAGACTGATTCGGGAAGTGACGTAGATTTCGCTGCTGTAGTTTTCTTTTTTAATTATAAAATCCAATGCTTCCAGAGCCTGAAAATTCTGCGGGTCAACCATCGCTATTTTTAGCTTGTTGTTCTCCTTGCCAAAAACTACAAATCCATAATTGCGAGCTGCGTCCGCCGGTATTATTTTCAGAATCTCTTTGGGAACTTCATATTCTCTGAGGTCAATGTACGGAATCCCCAGCTGCCGTGATTTTACCTGGGCCAGAGCCTCATCGGAAACAAACTGCATTTCTAGAATTAGGTCCTCCAGGCTTTTACCCTGACGCTGGCTCTCTTCCCGCAGCATTTTCTCCTGCTCCGTAGTTATCAGCCCCTGATTCACTAAAACTGCAGCCAGATCTCCCGTGCCGGCAGCCTGCTGTTGCTCTGACGAAGCCAGGACTTCGTCATAGTCTTTGCCCTCCGCCGACGGTTCAGTGGCCGGTACTGGCTGATTGGTATCATCCTGGTCGGCCATACTAATTGAAGATATTAGTCTTGCCAAGTTCGCTCGGCTCTACCGTCACCGGAACCTTGCCGAATGTCGTCAGCGTCAGAAACTTGTCAGAACGCAGGACTTTCTGGGCTGATTCCAAAGTCACCATTACCTTTTTTGCGACCTGTGATTCGGACGAGGCAGTCTCCGGTAATTCGGTGGTAGGCTCAGAGGATCCGCTTGAAGTCACTACTAGTATTATTATTGCCACCACGATCACTACTCCCAGAACGGACAAAAGTATTGTTTCCCGTTTTTGCATAAAATTTTGTGCTTATTCAACGTAGTAAGTTTGCATGTTGAGAAGGTACACGCCGCCTTCGCTGATGCTAATAGAATTAACATCAATTATTCTCAGATTCTGTTCAATGCCATGCAGATACTTCTTCAGATTCTGGTAACCGCCGGTAACAGAAATCGCCAGATTGATGCGGTTAACACCAGCCGGAGTCGCAACTTCTTCCCCTGTTGTTGCAATGGCTGTCTGCTCGCCGCTGGTCGCTACCGAGATTGAATCAAAGGTCACGCCGCTGTACACCGCAATTGCTTCAAGGTTTGCCAGCAAATCCGAGATATCTTCCCCGGCCGGCAGAGAACTGCGCACGTTATTTAGCTCCACAGACATTGAATCCATGGTGTTACTGAGCTCCTTAAGGTCAGCCAGCTCCTGCTCAGCTGCCTGTAACTCTTCAGCGGCGACAGTAACCTTGTCCTGCTGGGCTGCAACCGCTTTGTATTGCTCAAAACCGAGCCAGGCCCCCACAACAATGATGACGACCATTACTCCAGTTACGATTAGTTGTTTATTTCGGGCTGTTAGTGGCATATGTTTTTAAAAATAAAGTGGAAAAATTATTAAGTAGTTTTTATTCAGCAGCCTCTTCACTAGCTTCTTCGCTTTCCCCTTCAGTTTCTGTCTCCCCTTCTTCGGTGGTTCCCTCGGCAGCTTCCTCCTCTTCTGTCACCTCTTCTGTGGCCGGTTGTTCAATTTTGTAATCGCGTAAGCTGTCCTCTAGAACTTCCGTATCAGTCTTGGTCAGGGCATCATCCGATAACCACAAAACCATATTGTAACTGACCCGGGTAGAACCGTCCGCTGCCGCTGTTAGGATAGCGTTGTTAAGCTTGGTACTTTTGAAGAAAGAATTGCTCTCGTAGGCCACAATCTGCTTAGCCAGATCATTGTAGCTCGGGATAGATCCTTGTATCTCAACCTTACCTGGCTCGGTCGCCTGCAGGGCTTCCAAAACATTCGTCTTAAATGCACTGGCCTCCAGCTGCCAGAAAAGCTCGGACCAATAAACATGGTCATCCAGTAGTTGCTTTAGACTAGACAGCTGAATCTCTAGGGTCTTGGCCTCGGCCGCGACTTCGGCATATTGCTCCTGCTCCGCCTCTACCTTGGCAGCTTCTTCCTTCAGGCTGGCCTCGCGAACTATCAGCACTCGCTGCCAGATGAACATGCCGCCTAAAACCGCTGCCACAATAATGATAACGACAATTAGACTAGTGGTGGTCATCTTGGACCAGGCCGGGGCCTTGCCTTTATCCTCTGGTATTAAATTAACGTTTGCCATATCGTTATTTATTTATGAAGTTTTAAACAAGGTTAGATTACTTAACTAATTCGCGCATTGCTAAACCCACAGCTACCGCAAAATGAGGGCCGATTGCTTCCAACGTCGGCGCCAGGGCCTGCGGGTAGGAAATTCTAGCCCAGGGATTGCCGATAAAAGTTCTGATATCAATCTCATCTTCAATAAACTTAGCCAGCCATTTTACCTGGGCGTCTCCCCCACTGAGAATAACTTTTTCTATTTTGGCTTTGTTTTTTCCGTAGTACAATTTTAGCACATTTTGCAGTTCTGCGACAATATCAGACATAGTATCGCGAATTACTTCCGGAATCTGTTGTTGCTCGGTTTTCATGCCGAAATCGCGTTTAAACTGCTCCGCCCGATCCAGACTGACCCGCAGACGCTGTGAAATCGCATTCGTAATCGCCCGCCCGCCGGTCTCAATCGTCCGGGTAAGGATCGGAAAACCGCCGACAACTACAAAGATATCCGTCGCCGATCCGCCGATATCAAGTATCAAAGTCGGTGATTTGTCATTGCCAATCAGAGATCTGGCTAGAGCAAACGCTTCGGTTTCTAGACCGGCCAGCTTGAGCCCGCTTTGCTTAAAAATTTTGACATAGCGATTAACCAGAGATTTCGGCGCCGCCGTCAGCAGTACCTGCATCTTGGCTGTACCCAGACCTTCCTTAGTAGTTACCTCCTCCTCTTTCACTACCTTCCAATCCAGAACCATGTTGTCTAGAGAAATTGGCACATAACGCTTGGCCTCATATTTGATCGCTTCCGAAACTTCTTTATCTGTCATTTTCGGCAGCTCTACTAGTGAAGTAAAAACAGAAAATCCCGGCAGTGAAGAAACACTTGTTTTGCCATGAACTTTGGCATCCGCTAGGATTTTCTTTATAGCGTCCGAAACTTTCATGTCATTCCCGTTTCCATTCTTTTCCACCTGTTTCTCCAGCTCGATCAGGCCGTAAGTCAGCAAACGCGGTCCGTTTTTAGCCGCGGCTAATTCAACCACCTTGACACTGGCGGTGCCGATATCTACTCCCACGTAGCTGTCTGGTTTGAATAATGCCATATCTCTTTTTGATTTAGTTAACTAAGTTAATCCGCTGTCGCCTCTCCCCAAGAAGAACTGCTGAGAGAATAGAACCCGGGCGGTGTATTCATGACAGCCCGGCCGTCATAGTAAAAATGTTCGGATGAGCCGGAATAGGACAGAGCATCATCGTACTGCCGATGCCAGGCTGTCGCCCGATCGCCAAACTCGGCTTGCGGCGCCGCTATATATACAATTGATTCCGGAGGCAAATTGAAACCAAGTGAATACATAAGACCCTTAATTCCCGGCTTGACACCTGTCACCTGGCATTGGTAACGTTCCCATTCCGTAGTAATCGAAACTTTGTCAGCGCAAATCTGTTGGCCAACACCGATTGAAAGAACGCCATCCATATTATGGTTTCCTTTCAGGTAAACCGAAGCCGTGAAATTATCAGTAATCTCCTCGGGAATATCCACCGCTGAAGGTATACCGAAAACCTGACCAAAGGTAGCGCTTTGCCAGATCTGGAAAACAGCCTCTCCCAGGTTCTCGGCCCCGACCTTTTCCGAATCAATGGTTGTATAAGTATCAGGGTTATCCGGCTCAATAAACCAATCAGACGGCAGGTCTGGGAATGAGCCTGGCCCGAAAGGCGAATCACTGAAGTCAGCATTTTGCAGGAAATTCTGGGAGCCGGCGCTGTATCGACCAAGGTCAAACCCACGAGCTATAACGAGACCGTTTAAGACTAGCTCTTGGTCGGAGAGAGCCTTAGTATCATACGTATCGGCACCAAAACCAGTTGGATCATGGTAGACCGAAGTATGGATAATTCCGGTGTTATCACATTCCGTCGAGAACGACTCGCATTTTCCGATCCCTAGAATATATGATCCAACCATGTGATTGACCCCCTCATCCACATAGAGATTACCGCGGGAGCCGTCGGCTACCAGGCCAACCGAACGTTTGGTAACAACGCCCATCGAGCTAAGATCACTCACATTTTCCACTATCTGGTCTTCATAGTATAGGTCAGAAGCCACATACAAGGTCGCCGGCACCAGCAGTGTTCCGCGGCCCTTGATAGTAACATCTTTACCCTGCTCCCCAATGGTGAAGACGGGATCACGACCAGGATCGACCTCGGCCATAACTACCCCACCGGAATTTAGATAATCATTGAAATCTATTTCGCAGGTATTCGTAAAAGGATCACAGATATCTTTTTCTCTCAGGACGTTACCAGCCGCTTTCTCCACTAGTGCATCCCAGTCTATCTGCGCGATTGAGTCTGCCGACGGACCTGGGTAAGTGAAATTGGCTTCGTAGTACTGTTGCTCCCAGTCTGATTCAGTCAGTATCTGGCGGGTGATTCTACCGTCAGCAGTAATCCGGAAAGTCGCGTTGTAGGTGTCGGTACTATAGGGCCCGATACCTTCACCGACATTTAGCGACGGCGGTGTACCAACACCGGTGCCGGCATGAATATCGCCGCCCGCGGCTTGGAACCAAGGAGCTTTTATTATATAGGTCTTTGTTTCAGTATTGGGCGGCTTGCTACTGTCAGCAAATTCAGCCGCCACCAGCTTATTACCGCCATATAGAATCGGATTTATGCCCGTTTCACCTAAATTCAGATCCCAGTAAAAAGGATTACTCTTGTCACCCAGCGGCCGGCCGGTCGGCCAGGTTTTGCTGCCGTAGTAAACCGGCAAACCCCAATAATACTCTCCTTCCTTCTCTGACGGGTTGCCAAAGCGAACATACTGAACGTCATCACCAGCCGCTGGCGCCGGGATATACATATTTACTTTTTGGAAACGGGTACGGTCGGGATCAAAATCTTTCGGATCCTGCGCCTGGAATTGATCGGACGGTGGCGTGTTATCTACTACTAGATCCAATGTCGTATCAAGCAAGTTGCCGACATTGTCATAGACCTCAAACCGGAAATAGAGAATGTCGCCGTCATTGCCACCGATATTTGGTAGAATGAAATTTTCAAAAACGGGATTGCGACCGGCAAACTCAGAGTCTCTTTCGGCCAGTACATTCCAACTCGCCTTATCCCAGCTCCAGCTAATCCGACCCCAACGAGCTCCGGATGAACTGGTGTCGCCAAACATAAAGGTCAGAGTCGGCTCTTGTTCAGTCGGAATATGATCACCCGATTCGTATTGTTCGGTTCCATAATAGAGCCCGGCTGTTGGTAGAAGAGGATCAATGGCAATACCGACCCGTTTCGTTAAGGGACCGTACGTGTTACTGATCTGACAGCCCTTTAGATTGTCCCAGTCACCCCATTGGTAATCGGATTGACATACATCATTCCCGGAACTATCCCGGGCAGCCACCCTGATCTCGCGCGTTTGTATATCAGGCTCGACAGACAAACCGGTATCAGCATGAATATGGGATATACTTTTCCAGGTAAAGGGATCATCACCTTGCTGCCAGGGTTCCTGGGGTGGATCCAGAGCAGTCGGATTGAACCCGGCTGGATAATCAGCATTGCGCTTGAAAAAGCTATCTATAGGTGGGTCAGGAAGACTGCCGCTGAAATAAGGAGAATTACCAGGCATGAAACGCAACTTGTCTTTCCAATAGTAATCAACGGCATTTAAATTAGCTATCATCAGACTCTGCCAGCGCACCGCGTTGTCAGTGGTATCAAGTTGAAGCTTGAATTTGGTGTCGTCACGCACCCAGACAAAATTACCGACACTGAATCCGTTGAAATCACTAACTTGCTCTGTATAAACGCCGTCTAGATAAGGCTGGTCAGGATTAGCGACTACTTCCGGCGAGGCACTCCAGCTGATAAGCTCCGGATTAGAAATATCGATCCAGCCGGGAATATTGGCATAGCTAAGGTCAACCCAGCCGAAATTTGGTGACCAGGCATAGCCCTCCAAGCTGGCGGTCAGGACCTGGGCATCGGGTGACCAAAGTCCGTCTAAAACAATCCGGGGTTGCTCGGCGGGATTGGAATTGTCTATGGCGTCAAAATCTATCCAACCGATATTAGGAGCCCAGGCATACCCCTCAATATTCCAGGGCCCCTGCCCTTCGATCGGGTAGTCCGGGTCATTAGTTTCTACATAGACACCGTAATTGCCGTCCGGGTCATGGAAACTTATCCAGCCCAGATTCGGTGCCCAGGCATATCCGTAAATGTCGTAATAGAAAGTATTAAGAGGGCCGTCACGACTCTCTTTGCTCATGGACATCCCGAAGTTTTCGCCCTGGAGATTAATCCAGCCCCCATTTGGCATCCAGAAATTACCCTCAATGGGAATCGTATCGTAAAGTCCCCCCTGCGCATGCAAAAGAACTTCGGTGTTGGGAAGCACCGCCAAGGTTATGAGAACAAAAATCACCACCAAACCAGCGACAATCGTGGTAGCAGGTACGCGACTGCGTTGTTTCTTTGGATTCATGCGCAAAATCTGCCTAAGATAGGCGTTTTGTGATCTTCTGTTTTGCTTATATTTTACCAACTTAGCCCTTATCTAGCAAGTGCAAAAGTTTAACCAAAAATTGCCAGATTAGGTCAACTCGTCCAGTATTTCTCTGATAATATCTCCTGCAAAGCCCCGACTATTCAGAAAACGCGCTAGTTTACCCTTTTGCATAGTAGAAATGCGGCTCAGTTTAACCTGGAATTCCTCTATTTTGTGGGCAGCCGCCTCCCGAGCCAACTCTTTTTCCTTATCTTCCGGGAGTTCTTTGGCCAAAATATCATTAATTATGCTTTCCGAAATTCCGTGTTCTAAAAGTTTTTTGCGTAGATAAAACTGACCGACTGCTTTCCGTCGCACCGTACTCTGTATCAACTCTTTGGCGAATCGGTTGTCATTGAGATAACCCTGGGAACGCAATTCATTGACAACTGCCTGCACCGTGGAACGGGAAAATTTCTTGCGAATCATCTTTTTTTGCATTTCCGCAACTGACTGGGAGCGAAATCCCAGCAATCTCATCGCGTAAGCGCGGGCTTTGTTCAATTCATCATTCATAAACTTGCCTCGGAGTTAATCCTCCTTTATACTACATTACAGAAGAGACCTTGTCTAAGAGAAAATTCAGGGTCTGGTTAGTTTTTTGATTAAAACATTATTTATACCAAATATGGCTAACAAAAAGAAAAAAGACTCACCAATTCTGGACAAGTTTTCCGCCCGCCTGAAAAACTCGCTGCTGCGAGCTCAAGCTATTGCCGATAAGAACGGAGATCGGTTTGTGGATTCCGGTCACCTGCTGTTGGCAATGTCCAAGGAAGAAGGCGCTATTGCCCGTGAAGTTCTGCAGGGTCATAAAGTTACCCCCGGCCGGATCGAAAATATACTAGGAACCAAACCCAAGTTGGACAGGCCCGACTCGCCAATGAAAAAAGGTAAAGGCGGTGTCGCCACCCGGCCCAAGGAAATTGACGTTGAGCGACTTTCCGAAGAGGCCAAGAAAGCTATTGAAGTCTCTGTACAGTTAGCCTATAAATTCAAACACAAATATGTCGGCACTGAACATCTGTTGTACGGTATTCTGAATGTCAAAGACTCACGCGCTCTGCGCCTCCTCAAAAAAGCTGATGTCAATATCGATCAACTACGCCAGCAACTGACAAATGTCTTCAAGAGCACGGCTAAGTTCCCGTCGCTTACCGATGTCTTCAATATGCTGGGACAAATGAGCGGAAGTGAAAGTCAGCTTGATGACACTCCCCCACCTCCCGAAATGATGAGCCCGATGAACCCGCCGGCAATGGGAGCCCCTCCGGCAGAGGCAATGGGAGAGCAGAAATCCTTACTGGAATCCTTCGGCAAAGATCTTACCTCCAAAGACAGTCAAAAAAAAATCGACCCGGTCATTGGCCGTGATAACGAAATCAGGCGAATAATCAATATTCTGGGCCGGCGTTCAAAAAATAACCCTATCCTGATCGGCGAAGCCGGAGTTGGCAAGACAGCCATTGTCGAAGGTCTGGCCAAGCGAATTGCGGCCGGTGAAGTTCCTCAATATCTACAGGGAAAAAAGATAGTCACCTTGGATCTTCCGCTACTGGTGGCCGGGACTGTTTACCGCGGTGAGTTCGAAGGCCGGCTCAAGCAGGTCATTGAAGAAGTGTCCAAGGACCCGGATGTAATTCTTTTCATCGATGAGATTCACACTATGGTTGGTGCCGGCACCGCCGGCGGTGGCACGATGGACGCGGCCAATATCATCAAACCAGCTCTGGCCCGCGGCGAATTCCGCGTTGTCGGAGCAACTACCCTAGATGAATACCGCCAGCATATTGAGAAAGATAGTGCACTAGAGCGCCGTTTCCAAGCTGTGCTGGTGGAAGAGTCAAGCGCTGATGAAACCCGTGATATCCTGGAAGGTGTGCGCAAGAACTATGAAGCATTCCATCGCATCGCTATCACCCCCGAGGCAATTGACGCGGCCGTGCGCCTGAGTGAACGTTATCTACCTGACCGCTTCCTGCCCGATAAAGCTTTAGATCTGATCGACGAAGCCGCTTCCCATCTGAAAATAGATATCCCGGCTTCCGATGATTACAAGAAAGCTGCCAAGCTACGAGATGAGCTGGTGAACATTAGCAAGGACAAACAAGAAGCTGTCGCCCGCCAGGATTTTAAGTCTGCTTACGCAATTCGTTCGGCTGAGCAAGCCGTCAAAGATAAATTGGCCAAGCTGCGCGCCCAGCAGAAACGCCAAGCTGCCAGCATGCAAGGCAAAGTGACTGCTAACGACATCGCCAAAGTCATTCATAATATGACCAAGATTCCACTGGCCGAGCTGGAACAAGAAAACAAGCGACAGATTCTGAAACTGGAAGAGACTCTGAATAAGGCCGTGATCGGGCAAGAAGAAGCCATCCGAGAGATCGCGCAGGCGATCAAGCGCTCCCGCGCCGGAGTTTCCGACCCGCGCCGCCCGCTTGGTTCCTTCATATTCCTGGGACCGACTGGGGTAGGTAAAACTGAGTTAGCCAAAGTTATCGCCCGCGAAGTCTACAGCAGCGAAGATGCTCTGATCAAGATCGACATGTCCGAGTTCATGGAAAAATTCAATGTTTCCAGGTTGGTCGGAGCCGCTGCCGGCTATGTTGGCTACGAAGAGGGTGGCAAGCTGACGGAAGAAGTGCGCCGCAAGCCTTACTCCGTGGTATTGTTCGACGAAATAGAAAAAGCTCACCCCGACGTCTTCAACTTACTTCTGCAAATTCTCGAGGACGGAGTTCTTACGGATAATAAAGGCCGCAAGGTCAACTTCAAAAACACGATTGTCATCATGACTTCCAATATCGGCACCCAGGACTTCACCAATGCAGCTGTAATCGGATTTCAGAAAGAAGAACAAGGCAAAGATATCAGCAATGAGGACTACAAGCGGCTGGAATCAGACGTCCGCCGCGACCTGGAAAAACAGTTGCGTCCGGAACTTCTGAACCGGATTGACAAAACTCTAATCTTCAAGCCTCTGTCCAAAGCCGCTGTGCGCCGGATCGTCAATCTGCAGCTGAAGCAGCTTCAGGATCGTTTGTCGCAGGAACATGATATCCAAATCAAAGCCAGCCCGGCTGTCATCACACATCTAGCCCGGGTTGGATTCGACCCGAAACGAGGCGCCCGCCCGATCCGCCGCAAGGTACAGGAACTGGTGGCAGACATGCTCGCCGAGAAGATTCTGGCCGGTCACGTGAAGAAAGAAGAAAAAGTAAAGCTAGCCAAGAAAGGCGAAACCATTACAATTGAACTTAACAGATAGAAAATAGAGATTGATTCTATTTTCAACTAACTGAGGAGGGGTATGGAAAAAGATTTTTTTTGGAAACGAGCCCTCCGGCTCGTTTTCGATTTACTGTTCCCAATCAGCTGTCTCGGCTGTGGGAAGAGCGACGTTTGGATTTGCCGGAAATGCCTGCAATCAATTCCCGGGTTTCCGAGGAGTGAACTTGAAAAGATAAGAATCAAAGGAATTGATGAAATTATCGTTGCCGCCGGTTACGACAACCAACTTGTTCAGAAAGCAGTTCATCTGCTTAAATACAAGTCGGTGGCGGATCTGGCCAAACCGCTGGCGGAAGTCATCCTAAACAACACAGCTGTCAGCAAACTGGAAAATGACAATCTGATTATTCCAGTCCCGTTACATAGACGCCGCCAGCGGGAACGCGGCTTCAACCAGTCGGATCTGATCGCCAAGGCTTTGGCAGATAGACTGGACTGGGAAATGCGAGACGATGTCTTAATCAGAAAAAAGCATACGACTCCGCAGATGAAGCTAGATCGGGAAGATCGATTGCAAAACCTCAAAGATGCTTTTGAGCTTCGGAAACCGCTTCCCAACAAAAACATCGTCCTGGTAGACGATGTGCTGACGACCGGCAGTACACTTAGGGAATGTGCACGCGTGCTAAAAAAATACGGTGCGAAAATAATCACAGCTGTTTGCGTTGCTCATGGCCAATGAAAAATAAGGCAAAGACCGGTCCTTTTTTACCCTTCGTTATTAGTCGCTATCAATCCTTCCCATGTTCGATTCTCGTGAAAGGGCCCCCTGAAGCTTGAACCAAATGATTCAAGCTCATCTATCAAATCTTCGATGTATTTATCATCTACCAAGTATGCCAAATATTCATCCTCGTCATTTTGCGTCCAGGCTACAGGAGTTTCGTAATAATGTTTCTCCAGGAGATCCTGTACTTCTTTCGATACGTACTCCTCTTCTTTCTGGGTCTGCAACCAACGCTCTCGCTCATCCATCAAGCGAGTATTGTAATAAGGCTCTCCTTTCTTACATCGAAGCGCCGACAGGGCTGCTGCCAACACCGTAAGGTTACACTCTTTAATAGCGGCCAGGACTTGCTTTGCTAATTCTGGCGATTTATGAAATTTAGCAATTTCTATTCCCGCTTTGTAGCTGGGGAGATTTTTGACACCCTCCGGCTTACCCAAAAGCAGGTCTATGGTCAGACTTTCTCCATCCGGTGACAACTCCTGCAAATATCTAGGCAAGTTTTTACGAATATGCAGGGCTTGCCTTTTTCTATATCCTTCATTTAATTTCCTTTGTTCTTGTTCAGTAAGCCGGCGTGTTCTTCGTCGTTCAACCAGCTTAAAAAACTCGTCTGTTTCGTCTTTATCCATAATCTCTAAGGAACTCACCCATTCCTCAACCTTAGGAAAATTACTTTCCTTTTTAGCCTCAACAGGTTCCGGCGTTCTTGATTCACCTTCCATATTTTTGGTATTAATAGTTATTACTTCCATTATATACTATCAAAATAAAAGTACAAAAAAACGACGGTGAAGCTCACCGTCGCTACAATTGGCAACTGCCTACCGGGGCAAACGCCCCATGGCCATGCCGCCGTACTCATGCAGACCCAGCAACTCGCCGCTGACAATATCGCGAGCAATCTCACGCCCGCGGAAAGTAAAACCTAAAAAATTACAGCAGTAGTGATTGCGCACGGAAAATGAAAAGCTGCCGCCCGTAGGCCGCAGCTTATGCTCACTGGTCGATCTAGTCGACTTCGAAGAGTACCATCCCCGAGTACTCGTGGAACCCGAGAAGTTCTCCGGTACCGATATCGGTGACCTCTTCACGACCACGGAAACGATGGAAATGATTCTCCCGAACGAGGTTTCGGTAACGCATACCGTTCATGGTGTATGCCGGCGCGCCGCGTCCGCCATAGAACTGTCTGTTCTTTAGCAGATCGGTAAGAGCTGACTTCACCACCGGAATGGCGCGCTCGACATACCAGCCGCCAAATTGCATCACCCAAACCGGGTTCCAGACCTCACCGGTCCGCTCCCAGATCATGATGAATCCCCAGCTGTGATCGCCAAACGGATTGGTGAACCAGCAATCCACGACCCGGTACCAGTCTTCCTGATACAGGATCATCTTCGAGCCCGGCAGGTCGACAATTGTCGACTTCTCGGGATTGGTGCCCCAGCCGCTTTGCATGGCGCGCTGGAAAACCTCCCTGATTTCGTTCAGGTTTGGCATATCGCCCTCCTTTCTGACGAAAACAGCCTAGTATAGCAATTATTGAAACTGGTGTCAACAAAGCCCTCTCCTTGATTGACTATTCATCAAAAAACCAGTATACTCCAAGAAGTAAATCTGTCATTTGTTACCCTTGGGGGTCGAAAAATGCAAAGCATTTTTTGGAGAGAGGAACATATACATAGAAGCTTCAGTCTTGTCGCTAGCGGCGAGACGGAAGCTGAAAGGCAGTCCTAATCCCAGCGGTGGGTTGGCCGAGTGGCTTAAGGCAGCAGTTTGCTAAACTGCGGAGACTTCATCGTCTCACAGAGGTTCGAATCCTCTACCCACCGCTGGAATTGGGACGAAACTGCGCCCCGCCATAATAAGCACCAATTACCAAATTACAAATACCAAACAGACCTGCGCTTCCGAGATTTACCCGCCTGAGTTCGGATTTTGTAGTTTGGTACTTGGAAATTGCGCAGATGGAGAGGTGGCAGAGTGGCCTAATGCACTGGTCTTGCCCCGCCGCTAGCGGGGTCCCGCCCGCCGGCGGGAAAAACAAAATAATAATTATGGAGAGGTGCCTGAGTGGTCGAAAGGGGCAGTCTTGAAAACTGTTGTGGCCTTCGGGCCACCGGGGGTTCGAATCCCTCCCTCTCCGCCACCCTTCGCCCCTCGCTTCGCTCAGGGCTACGGGTGGCTTCCAGCCACAAATAATAGTATGAACCCAGCTAAGAGCAAGCGAAGGGTGTCACCCGTAGCTCTGAACGAAGTGAAGAGCGTAGGGTGACAAATTAAGCATAAAGGAGGAAATATGTATTTTGTCTATCTGTTGGAAACAAGTAGCGGTTCCATATATACTGGATCAACTCCGAATCTGAAGCAAAGAATCTCTGAACATAAATCAGGATTTTGCCTTTCTACTAGAAAACTAAGGCCTGTGAGATTGATTTGGTTCTGTGCTTTTCCTAGTAGCCTTCGTGCGAGAAGATTCGAAAAGTATTTAAAAAATGGTTCTGGTCAAGCATTCCGGCATAACAGGCTAGTCCAAAATGACTTAAGTGACTAGATTTTGCTTCAAAAGCGTTTTAACTATATAATAACTGCATATGTCCAAAGAAGAC
>CAZLGC010000019.1:0-17588 GCA_964559275.1 uncultured Candidatus Saccharibacteria bacterium | reverse complement strand
CATTAGTAGTTGTAGCCGGGTGTATAACCGCCCCGGTTATATTCCAAAGCCCGGCGCCGGTACCGCCGGCAAGCTCGTTCAGGGCTCCGATGATGGAAGTAGCCGTGAATCCAGATAGAGTTGTCTGCCCGGCTTCATTGAGAGTGATGGTAGCACCTCGCCCGCCGAGGGTAAGGTCGATAGCTGCCCCTGTAGCAGAAACTGTAAGCGCATCGGTACCGGTAATATTAGCGCCGACCCCGGTGATATCCTGATCACCCATTGTCAGAGCGGCGTTGGTGATATCAATCCCGGCCGTGGCATCAACATTGCCGGCAAAGGTAACTTGCCCGCCGCCGGTTTGGGTAATAGCCTGGTTGGCAACTGTCAGCGCGGCTCCGGATATATCCACACCGGCATTAGCATTAAGGTTGTCCGAAACTTCTACCGTGCCGGCGCCATTGAGAGTGATGTTACCGGCAGTGGTAGAAATAGTCAGCGTGGAGGCGCCAAGCAATTCTAGTGCCCCGGCGCTGGATACAATCTCACTGTTGCCGGAGGTATTATCTATGGAAATATCATAGCCGTCAGCTACTGTCAGGTTTGCTCCGTCAACATCTAAGCCGGAATTGGCATCGACGTTACCACCGAAAGTTACTTGGCCGACAGTCTGGGTTATTGCTTGGCCGGTAACTGTCAGAGCGGCTCCGGTGACATCTACCCCGGAGGTTGCGTCTACATTGCCAGTGAAAGTCGATAAACCGGCATTACTCATAGTGAAAAGATCGGTACCGTCACTTTGCTCAAAGGTAATGAGATTAGCATTTTGAGTACTATTGCCTTGCACCAGAAACTGAATCTCATCAGCATCACCATCAACCCCTAACTTGGCCAGATCTGATGAACTCCCGATGGTCACATTATCTGTTGAAGTCGCCAGGTGAACCACCGTACCCGTCTTGTTCCAAAGTCCGGCACCGGTACCGCCGGCAAGCTCGTTCAGGGCTCCGATTATCGAAGTGGCCGTGAAACCAGAGAGGGTTGTTTGCCCGGCTTCGTTGAGGGTAACTGTACCGCCCCGGGCTCCAAGCGTGAGATCGGTTGCCGCCCCACCCTGGACAGTCAGTGCGCCGGTGCTGGAAATAGTACTGCCGGCCGTAATAGTCATACCGGCCACATTTTGGATCGCCCCGCCGCTGCCGGTATCCCAGTTGCCGGTCATCGTGCCAAGCGCCAGGGTCAAGTCAGCCGACTCGGAACCACCATCGCCGCCGGTTATACCACTGCCGTTAGTTATGGAACGAACGTAATTGCCGGTGGTATCCGTTCCCAATGCCACGGAATTTGCCTGAACGGAATTAACTGCGGTAGCACCGCCGGCAGTGATGGAAACGTCACCGGTCATTTGCACGCTTTCCCAGTCGCCGCCGTCGGCGATTAGGAGATAGCCGGCAGTCGGCGTGGAGCTGCCAACGTCACTGAGATCTGTCAGCTCCAAGGCCGCCCACTCAATCGTCGTGCCGGCACCGTTTCGCTGCAGCACCTGCCCCGCCGATCCCATTCCGAGGCGAGTCGTGGTATTGGCGGCATTTTTGTATATAATATCGCCGGCCGTAGTCATCGGGTCTGCAAAGCCGCCGGCTTGGTTTTGCCAGGTAACACCTCCGGCTCCGTCAGAAACTAGAACCTGAGAATTGTTTCCGTCCGCTGTCGGGAAAGTATAAGAAGTGGCACCGGTACCGAAAGTTACGGCCCCCACCAGACTAGTCGTGCCGGCAACAGTTAGTGTACCGCTGGATATATTTACATTGGCCGAGACTCCAGCTGCCGGGCTCAGCGCCGTGCCAGAATCTGTCCAGAGGGTATCACCACCGCCGGACTGGTCCTGCCAGGAAAGAGCGCCGTTGCTATCGGTCACTAGTACTTGGTTATTGCTGCCTCTCGTTGTCGGGAAATAATAGTAAGTAGAACCGGAACCGAAGGTAACACGCTTGGTCACTGTCAATTTGTCGGTGAAATGAACTTCGCCACTAACATCGAGAGTAGAAGACACTGTGGTCGCCCCGGCAACAGCCAGCCAGCCGTTATCGATATCAATATTGTCAGAAGCTCCAGCTTTAGGTGAAAGCGCCGTGCCATCATCTGCCCACAAGCCGGCACTACTGACCTCTGTTTGCAGGTAATTCAAGGCATCAAAAATCCCGCGCTCTCCGGCCGGGAAGCTATTAAGATTTGTGTCGGTAACTGAAACAGGGACACCCTCCAAGGTTACCGGGCCACTGAATACAACTGCGCGCCCGGTCGCGTTGCCGTTGCTGACTACATCATCCAACGTCAGGTTTGCCGTTGTCGATGTGGTGGTAGAGTAATAAGTATTGTAATAATTATCACCGCTCTGGGTAATCACAACTTCGTCGCCTTCCTGCACTATCTGGTAGCGCGGCTGTAAATCTCCGTCCGTACCGATCGAAACTCCCAGATAGAAATCCTGGGCGCTCAAATCCAGGTCACTGAGCGACCCATCCTCGCCCAGTTTGGTCTGGAACTTACAGTCTTTGACCGTGACAGTCCTAGTTTCCTGCCAGACCGGCCAGCCGCCGTATTCCTGCTCAAAAATCCGGAATGTGACTTCATGTTCTCCGTCCGGCAGACATTCTCCCTCCAGATCCTTCAAAGAACCAGTGAATTCTAAGCCTTGTCCGTCACCAACCCGGATTTCAAAATGAGGCGGTTTCTTAAGAAAAGCTAATATAGCAAAAACTAGTGCTAAAATAGCCGCACTTACAAGAAGAGCCTTCCATATTCGGTTTTGGCTTGTATTTTTGTCCCTCATGCCATAAAATGGCCTTTTTTTTAAGGCTTTTTCCGAGGGTTTTTTACTCTATAATTATAACATTTTTTCATGATTTTTAAAACCCCCCAATTGGGGGAGTTTTCCACGTCTCTTGGGCGCTACAAAATCAAGAATCAGGGCCGGCCAAGTCTCCCAAATCCCTGGTTTTTTTGGCTTCCACCTGAAGACTACTCTCCGGCTCCTTAACCTGGCTGGGCTGCGGCGGAATCGGTGAGGTCGGAGTCTGGCCAGCTCCGGGCTTGGGATCAAGCGGAATATCAAACTTAACCAACTCATCACGCTTGATGGTAAAGTCCTCGCCGCGATATTTACTAAATCCGATTTCTAGCTTGGAGGGAAAGGCATAATCCGGCTTGTCCGCTGTGACCCGATAAGTCTCAGGGCCAACTAAGAAACCGAAGCGTCCCCGACGGTCTGTGACCTGGGTTTCCAATAAGTCGCCGTACCTCTTGCTGAAAATTCTGACCACGGCCAAACCAACTGGCTTACCGGTCTTGGCATCGTAGACAGTACCCCACGGCCGGCTCTTGGATCCAAATGTAACACGGGCAAAGAAAGCAAAGATGATGATATGTAAAATTAGGATCGCAAAGGTGTAGATATTCGGACTTATCCAGACGCAGATTGCCCCTAGAATTGGCCCTATTAAGGCAATTGCGATACTGAGCCGGCGACGCAGATAACGACCAACTGCGCCCTTATTGGTCTCCACGGCCGCTGCTTCTGCCACCGGATCTATCGGGATACTGACAGTGATTACAGTTTTCTCGTCGGCGATTTCGATATCCTCACCAAAGTAGAGATCATCGTAACCAGCGTCATGAGTTCGACCCTCTACTCGCTTTGATGGAAATTTGAAGCCGGCTTTAGTGACAGTGATTCTGAATTTACCCGGCTTGGTGATAAAAGCAAAGCGACCCTTGCGATCTGTCACTCGCGTACTCACCAGCTGACCCGTATTCAAATCAAGCAGACGCACCAGGGCCAAATCAACCGGAACTTTAGTCGCGCCGTTATAGACCACTCCCCAGCAGCGGCGCCGCTTGCCGGCAAAGATCAGGAATGGTTCTGTAAATGCCTGCCATAAGCTGGAGAGAAGTGAACCGATGTTGGCCAGGCCGGCGGCGGCCAGTAGATTGGCCAACGCCAGAGCGACCAGAGCCGGCACAATTGCGATTTGATTGATTAGCTGGGTCAGCGGATTATTACGGAATCGCTCCAGCAATTCCGCTAGTTTACGGAAGAAATCGGCAATTATCTCCGGGATTGATTCGATGATTTCCAGGATAGTCTTTTCTTTTTCATCTTCTCCGGAGCTGATTATCAAGCTGTTCGCCAACGAGGGATCGGTTACGATATTATCACAATTGCGGGCATAGACTCGGTAGACATAAGTTGTATCAAGCTGAACATTGTTATGGGGACGCGACAGACTGGTTGACCAGGCCTCTGCCCCGCCCATAGAACCATCTAGTTGTAAATTTGAACCGTTGACAGTGACCAGGTACTCCGTCCCAGCCGGGTTGCCATTCGCGCTCCAGGAAACAACCGCGTTGTAAGTGCCATTTGTTTCTGTATAAGAGATAACGGGCTGCCCCGGGGTGTTTGCCGCCGTACAAGCAGTCAAGGTTACAAACCCATTTGCTTCACCACAGATATTTCTTTGGCTGCTAGACCAGGTATATTGCGTGTTTACCTCCAAACCAGTGTTACGCCAGGTGTTGATACCCGGCTGCCAGCCGGATTCGGGTGATTCTGGGACAGGCAGAATTAACTTGAAGTAATAGGCGCTGCTGCCGATTGTATGGCGAGGAAATACATTGACCGATAGGTCCATATAGGTCGGTCCGGGTGAACCGTACAATGTCCGCTCTGCCACCAGTGTACAGGCAGTGGCCGGGTCGGAAGGAACACTGTTGCCAAACGGATTGAAGGCGCTGACAGTGCGGGTATACTGCCCATTTTCTTCCAGGCCGGTCTCGGTGAGATAGCTGATATTCGCCTGTTCGCGCACCAGAGTGACTGTACCCGATTCGTCCTCCAAAAGAAAACCCTCTTCATCCTGAGCTTTGTCAGTAAAATTCCACTGAATTGAACTTGATGAAAGTGCCTCAGGCGTCCCCATCTCCGGCTGGTTCGGCGGTTTGAAGTAAAGATAACCGGCCTTGACGATGTAATCAGTACCAGTGAACTTGCCGGTTACAAAGTAATCCAGCATGTTTGCATTATCATAAGAGGTGGAATCCGAGCTGCCACCCAATTCATCAATATTGATGACGCTCATCTGATAATTGTCGCTGGAAAGTCCTAGGGCCTGAGCGGAATTGATACTAATTAAAATAGCCACTACCAAGAGTGGCGCCAGTAAGATCAGCTTCCAGTAGATTTTGGTCTTTTTTGGTTTCACTAACGTAAAATCAAGAACGAACGGGTCCGATCTTCACGTTATAATTATAACACAAAATCCTATTTGCGAACAGGTTTGTTAATTTCCAGTTGGCGAGTATTATCGTCAACAAAACTAAAATTTACCCAAATAGTGCTCGCTGGCAGAACTTCCTTAACCCTATCCGCCCATTCGACTACAGCTACACTGTCCCCGCCTTCAACAGCATCCAAAAAACCTATATCAGCCAGCTCCTTGCCATTTTCCAGACGGTAAGCATCGTAGTGCCGAAGATATTTAATTTCAGGTTGACTTTCTGTCGCGAAAACTCTCTCTAACATAAAAGTCGGGCTGGTAATCGGTTCGCTGATTCCCAGACCTCGAGCTAATCCTTTCGTAAAAGTAGTCTTGCCTCCGCCTAGATCTCCGGTGAGAGCAATAACGTTGCCGGGACTGATTTCCCGGGCTAACTTTCCACCTATTTTTTCCGTTTCCGTTGCTGATTTGGAAACGATGGTATCAGCCATACTAACTGCCTAAGATGAATATTATTATCGCCAGTACAAAAAGATAAATTGAAAAGATGTATAGCTTTTTAGTGCGCAGATACTTAAGCATCAGACGGACTGCAAAGTAACCCGAAACGGCCGAGACGACAAAGCCAATAATCAATGACCCCCAGCCGATTTTCTCCACCCCGTCCCCGGCAATTTGGCTGATGCCAACTATCCCCGCCGCTAGAATTACCGGAAAAGATAACAGGAAAGCAAATCTGGCTGCTGCCTCGCGATTCAGCCCGGAAAAGACACCCCCGGCAATGGTTGTGCCGGAGCGAGAAATACCCGGAAGCAGTGCTACCGCCTGCATACAGCCGATAAATAGAACTTTCCACCAGCCTAGATGGGCAAACTTGGTGGTACCAAATTCCGGTTGACCGCGTTCCTCCTCCCGCCGCTTGAAGTAACGCCGGGCGCGCTCGACTATGATAAATAGAATCCCGGTCGCCATCAAAAATACAGTCACCCAGGCCAAGCTGCGGAAGGTATCGTCGATCCAGCTTCCCAAAAAGTAACCTGTAACCACGGCTGGGATGGTGCCGATTACCAGCGCTCCCAGCAAAAAGACGTCTTCCTTGTCCAGGCTTTGCCTGAGCTCGGGCTTGAAGAGGCTGGCAACAATAACGCCCAGAGTGCGGAATACTTTTTTCCAAGTTGACCAAAAGTAAACAACTACAGCCAGTAGAGTTCCCAGATGCAAAATAGTATCAAAGGCAACACCCAGATCTTCCCAACCAAAAAGCTCCCGGACCAATACCAAATGACCAGAACTGGAAACCGGGATAAATTCGGTTAGGCCCTGGATGAGACCCAGAACTAAGGCTTGGATTAGTGGCATATTGAGAATGGAATATAGGAATACAGGAATAGAGAGGAGAATGAATTTCACCTATTCCATATTTCTGTATTCATCTATTTCTCTATTTTACACCATCTTTTTCCTCATTGACACGCTTTTTTTAATCGCATATTATTAAGGGAAGTCTTAATTTCTGCTATGGCGTTAAACGACCGGGAACAAATCCGAGACAACATCAATAAGAGCAAGCGTATTCTGATTATTACCAAGCGTGATCCGAGCGGTGATTCTTTGGGGAGTATGCTGGCTCTTTATTTGATATTGAACAAGATGGAGAAAGACGTAACGGTAGTATCACACGGCACTCCGAACATTTTGTACAAATTTCTTCCCTACTTTCACCAGATAACAAATGAACTGGCCAGCACCAAGGATTTCATAATTTCTTTGGACATCTCGAACACGCAGGTCGGTGAATTTAGTTATAAGATTGAAGGCAACAAGCTTAACATCTACATCGAACCCAAGCAAGGCAAATTTGGCGAGAAAGATGTCAGCGCCTCTCCAGCCAAGCCCAAGTATGATCTGATAATTGCGCTGAATTGTGCTGACTTCGCTTACATGGGAAGACTCTACGAAGAGAATACAGACTTCTTCTACGAAACCCCGGTTATAAACATAGATCATCGGGCTGACAATGAAAACTACGGCAACATCAACCTGGTAGACTTAACCGCAACATCTACCGCTGAAATTTTATATGAACTGACCAAGGACTGGGGCAGCAACTTAATCGACGAGGATATCGCAACCTGTCTGCTGACTGGGATTATTGCTGACACCGATAGTTTTCAGAACCAACAGACTACACCCAAGTCTCTCCAGATTGCTGCCGAGCTAATCAACGCCGGTGCCGACCAGCAAAAGATTGTACAGAACCTTTATCGGACCAAAGAGTTGGCAACCCTGAAGCTCTGGGGACGACTCCTGGCTCGCATCAAGCAAGACAAGAAATTTAGGTTGGTCTGGACACTGGCGGACCTGCCGGATTTCCAGAAAACCGCCTCCAGCCCCCGGGAGCTCAGCGGCGTGGCGGAGGAGCTGATTAGTACCTCCCCGGAGGCAGAAGTGATCTTGATACTGGCCCGCACCGCGCCAGGAAAAATTAAGGGCTTGATCTACACCACCAAGAACGAAAGCGCAGCTAAGTTGGCTAATCTGTTTGACGGCAGCGGAAACGAAAGATCGGCAACATTTGAGTTTGCCAAAGACAACTTGATCGAAGTTGAAAAGGAAGTTATCGACACGCTGCGAGCTTGCCGCAGCGGCAAAACGAAGCCGGACCAGGACTAGGTGCACAAAACATAATTTTTTGCTATAATAATGGTGGAAACCATTATTTTTTTATATGCCAGAAGAAGATCTAAAACCACATTCCAATATTCACAGTGTCAAAGACGTTACCCGGGAAATGGAAGAAAAAGCGGTACAGCGCAAAGCCAAGAATAATCAGATGAATTATTTCAATCTGCACGGTTTTCCGCTGAGCCCAGAAACGGTCGGGATTCTGAAGAAGCCGGATGCCGAAGCCGCCCAGGCGATAATTTTCAACGAGAGGAAAAGAGTCCTGCAAATCGGAGCTGTCAATCCTTCCTCCAAAGAATTCCAGGAACTTCTCAAAAAATTAAAAGAGAAACAATATTCTTCCAAGATATTCCTTATTTCAAAAAGCAGTTTCCAGGAAGGACTCTTGGTTTATGACCGCGTCCGCAAGGAAAAAAAGAGAGAAAAGCAGATCAAAGTAGAGCTAACCAAGGAAGAGCTAAGCAGCGCCGCTGCGGAAATCAAGGATTTACAGGAGCTGGAAAAGAAAATAAAAAAGATATCTATAACAAAAGTCTTAGACGTTATAATTGCTGGGGCGGTTCAGACCAGCGCCTCTGATATCCATATTGAACCAGGAGACAAAGATCTGAAATTGCGCTACCGTATCGACGGCGTGCTGCAGGATGTTGCCAAGTTACCAAAAGACTCTCAGCAGCCAATCATCAGTCGCATCAAATTATTGTCTAAGCTGAAACTAAACGTGATTGACGTTCCCCAGGACGGCCGCTTTACCATCACTCTCGGCGACCGGCAAATTGACGTTCGTGTCTCCATCCTGCCCTCCGGCTACGGCGAGTCAGCGGTTCTGCGCCTGCTCGGTATGGGCGCTACTAACCTAAAGCTGGACGACCTTGGCTTTGCTCCTCGCGATTATGAAAAGATTAAGGAAGAAATCGCCAAACCGAACGGCATGATTCTGACAACCGGCCCGACCGGTTCCGGTAAGACGACCACATTATATTCCTTCCTGAACCAAATTAAAACGCCGGAGATAAAGATTATTACGCTGGAAAATCCGATTGAGTATCGGCTGGAGGGGATCTCCCAAACCCAGGTGGAAAAGGAAAAGGGGCTGGATTTTGCTGCCGGCCTGCGCTCTATCCTGCGCCAGGACCCGGACGTGGTTATGGTCGGTGAGATTCGCGATCTGGAAACTGCTGAAACCGCATTGAATGCCGCCCTGACCGGACACCTGGTTTTCTCCACCCTGCATACCAACGACTCCTCCGGCGTTATCCCCCGTTTGATCGACATGGGCGCGCGGCCGTTCGTAATCGCTCCCGCCATAAATGCCGTAATTGCCCAGCGACTGGTGCGGCGCCTGTGTGAAAATTGCCGCGAGGAATATGTTCCGGACGAAAAGGAAAGAGAGCGGGTCCGCAAGATGTTCGAAATCCCGGGAACTACTGCCACCCTGCCAGAATACGACAAACTATACCAGGCAGGCAAAGGTTGCGAAAAATGTAATGGCACCGGCTACAAAGGCCGCATCGGAATTTATGAACTGTTTACCATCGGCAAGGACATGGAAAAACTGATTATGGCCGCGGCTACCACCGCGGAGATTTTTGAAACTGCGGTAGCCGGAGGGATGACAACCATGGCCCAGGATGGAATATATAAAGTCGTGGAAGGTATTACTGACGTTAATGAAGTCGATCGCGTTACCTAGAAAATAAAAAAACAGTCTCGTTGCAGCGGGACTGTTTTTTATATTAATCTGTTTGGGTCAGCTCAGCCGAGGCCCAGGCTCCGATTGTACCTTCGAAGTCAACATCAACAGCTTTGACGAGGTCAGCACCGTCGCCGCGGGCCCGGCCGCGGACATAATAGGCCAAGGCCTGACTCGGTTCGCGCGCAATAATGCTATCGGATAAATCGGCGGCTTTCTCATCATCGCCGCTAAGCAGGTACGCCAGAGCCAGCAAGGATTCACTCTCGGCATTGTCTAATTCTTTGTTCAACCTGACGGCGATTGCGACAATTTCTTCGTCGTTGCCGACTTGTTCCGCGCCCAGAAACCAGATTAAGTCGCGAACAACTTCCGTATCCTGGCGATTTTGCTTGTAAGCGGCTCGGATTTGTTTCTCGGCGCCGGATTTGTCACCGCTGGTCAGCAGCAGGTCGGCGTAATCCAGGCGAAGGCGACGCTGGTCATAACCAAGTGTCAGAGCTTTAGCGAAAGACTCCAGAGCGGCATCAGTCTTGCCCAAGCCGCTCTCCGCCAGCGCAAAAAGATACTGCGTCTGACCGGACGTAGAATCTATATTGTAAGCTTCCGTCAAAGACGTAATTGCTCCAGTATAATCCCCGCGCTCAATCTGAGCCCAGCCTTTTAGCTGCCAAGCGTCGCGGTAATCGGGAGTTATTTCCAGCGCTTCGTCAGCCATCCGCTCGGCGGCCGCGGCTTCGTTAACATTGGCATATGTCCAGCCGGTCAGCACTTTGCGATATGATTGTGATTCTTCCTCATCGGAACGCTCAGCTATTCTCTGCTGGTAATCCAGGATACGTTCGTGGGCGCTTTGTACCTGATAGGTCAGGTTACCGGAAAGATCCAGTGCCTGAGCGATTAACTGCCTGGCCTCCTCGGGATTATCTTCCATAACTACTAGCGCGCGGTAAAAATAGGCGGCCTGCAATTCGCTATCTAAGTTAATCGCTTGCTGGAGAAGATCATCGGCCCGGCTGACTTCTTGTCCCTGGCGGAAAATTGCTTTGGCCAGTTCCACCAGGTATTCCGGCTTGTCAGAATCATATTTAACTGCTTTTTCCAGAGTCAGCACGGCATTATCATAGTCAAAGACTGCCTGTTCAGCCTGGCCAAGCAAGAAATAGGCTTCGGGGCGCCGCTTACGTAAGTGAGTCGCTTTATCCAATTCCTCGAGGGCCTGCTCGTAGTTGCGCTTGGCCAGCAGAATTTGGCCGCGCTTCAAGTAGGCTTCATAGGCGACATTTCCATCCAGGTGCTGCAGCGACAAAGCGTAGGCATATCTTTCCATCGCCTGGGAATAGTCCCGTTCAGACAAAGCGGCATCGCCCTGGGCCACGTAAATCGCAGCTACTTTATCAAACCAGCCGCCGAATTTAAGAACCAAAATAACCGCGGCTATGATAACCACAGCAACGATAACTATTTGCAACCAACGCGGTATTTTTTGAAAATTTATCTTCATGATTTGATACGCAGGCCCGGGCGAGCTTCAACTTGATCCCAGGCAGCTGCTTGGTCAGAATTATATTTTTGGAGGTACCAGGCGGCAGTGCCAGCCATAGCGGCATTGTCCAGGCAATAGCTGAGCTCCGGCTGGTAATATGAAACTTGCCCGAGCTGGCTGACTTCCTTAGCCATGGTTTCACGCAGCAGCTTGTTGGCCGCCACTCCCCCCGCCAGCAGCACGCTTTGCGCTTGGTGTTCCTTGGCCGCGGCAACTGTCTTGGCCACCAGCACATCGACAACTGCCTGCTGGAAAGAAGCGCAAATATCGTTAATTTGTTGATCTGTCAAAGGAGACTTCTTTTCGAGCTCGCGGACTTTGTAAATGACAGCCGTTTTGAGACCGGAGAAACTGAAATCGTAATTTTCTTCGTCAATCATTCCGCGCGGGAAATCATAAGCCTTGGCATTGCCCTGCTCCGCCCGTTCGGAAATAACCGGCCCGCCGGGATAACCGAGATCAAGTAGCTTAGCAACTTTGTCAAAAGCTTCGCCAGAAGCATCATCCAGAGTTCCACCCAGACGCTGGAACTGCAGATGCCCGGCCATCAGATGCAGATCCGTATGGCCGCCGGACACAACCAGGGCCAGGACAGGGAACTTGATTTCATCTTCGGCGCGCCCGATCCAATTGGCGTAGACATGACCAATAATATGGCTGACCGGTATCAGCGGTTTGGGCAGCGACAGCGCCAGTGATTTGGCCGTAGCCACACCGGTGAGAAGTGAAGGTAGTAGACCGGCTCCTTCGACGACGGCAATAGCTTCGATTTTCTCCCAATCTACCTTAGCATTCTGCAAGGCCTGGTCAACAACAGGAATTATGGTTTCGATGTGAGCCCGGGCGGCTACTTCCGGAACCACGCCGCCGTAGCGAGAATGGATTTCGGCCTGGGAAGCAACTACATTAGATAAAACCTTCCGCCCGTCTCGGACTACGGCAGCGGAAGTTTCGTCGCACGAAGTTTCAATAGCTAGAATGTTCATTGGTTTTATTATAGACGAAAATCTTGTTTTTTCAAGTCGAAATAATCAAAAGAACCCTCGGTAAGGAAGGTTCTTTTGTCTCAAGAAGGCAGGAATTCTGGTGCGCCGACTAAGCAAAACTTAGTCGGAGGGAGAGAGTCTACACCGGAATTGACCCGCCCTCGTGGGAAGAGGCAACGACTGTTACCTCTTATCCGAAACGATGCCGACATCAGGCAGCGGATTGGCAGCCTTTGTCATGACTCATCGTTACGGGGAATGAGAACCTGGCCGTAGCGCAGAGTTCTCTGATAGTGCTCGTCCGGGAGCTCCTCGCCGCGAATGGCGAAAATACCTTCGGCCTGGGCCAGCGTTTCCACGGCCTCATCGCAGTAGCGCTCCCATACGGCTTTGATCGGATCGGGCGTCTGTTCCCTGGTTTCCAGAATCGCAATCAGCGACGCCAGGAATGTGCCCGTCCGGCCGTGCCCGGCGGTGCAAAACGCCAGGACTTTCTTGCCTTCCTCCAGAAGCGGCAGAACTTTACCGCAGAGGAAGTTTCTCCAGTTCTTCGGAACACCGCCGAAGTCCGGCAGGATTGCCGGCAGTACGTCGTAGCGGTGTCCGTTACGGAGGAGGCGCGCCCACTCATCTGTCAGGGGAACTAGGACATCAGCTCTTTGGAGATCTTGGGACTGAAGGTACATTGTCCCCCCAGCCATAACCTCATACGGGCCGACCGGGACTACTTCTCCGGCATGCCGGCATACGGTTATCTCGGGCTGATACTGAGTATGCCCCGACAAGACGATGTGGCGCAGCGCATCGCCTTCTTTTCTTTCCATTAATTACCTCCACTTCTTTTCCCTACTAATGATTAGCAGAGAAAAGGGTGGAGGGTAGCACTGCGTCAACAATGCTACCCCCAGTTTTGGACTAGGCAGCCGCCTTGCCGGCAGCGGCCCAGATTCCGAGTTTTTCTCCCCGCTCCAGCAGAGCGATGACCTCAGGGGAGAAGGTTTGAGCTGCTTCGCGATGACTGTAGCAGCAGTCGATTTTCCGAATCTCGGCATAGAGGGCGAGGACACCGGAAACCCTCTTTTTGACATCCAGTTGTCGCTGCAGTGCCGTTGCGCACTGAACCTCGATCACTCTCGTGCTCTTGTCGAACACGTGACCGGTGTTGTGCTGCAGATCGAACACATGATCAGCGAACACGGAATGGCTGAGCTCGCTAGACAGGAACTTAAGAGGCGCTCTGGCGATTTGCGCCCACGCCTGACCTCCGTATGCTGAGGCCCAACTGCCTTTGGCAAAGATCTCCTCCGCCAGGCGGAAGAATTCCTGCTGTTCGGCCAGTGTAAGCTGGGAGAGACGGTCAAGTACGGTGTACTTGTCACGCGAGGAGAGCTCGTAGTAAGCCTCCAGGCGCCGCCATGACTCCACAGTCGAAGACTGCAGAGAGAAGGCATCCGTGTGCCGCAGCTCGGAAGCCACAGCTACTCCCAGGTAGGCCGCCAGGCATTCGGCGGTTTCGGCGTGAATCCGATTTCGAAGTTTCACCGCTTCGGATTCCAGCGCGGTGCCTGCTGACTGCCGGGCCATGGCGTCAGACAGGTAGAAGTCATTGAGGAGCCGGTGCAAGGACGTTCGGTTCCCTACCCACTCGAAGCCCATCCGAGGATGAGGCATCGGCGGCGGGCCGAACCGTTCCAGCCAACGCAGGAAGATGTTAACTTCCTTACGCCGGTTGGCATCCGCACGTTCCACTCCGCCGAGCACGACCACACCGTGGCGGCCGTCGACAGAAATGGTGACTCCCGGGTTGATGACAGTGTTCCCTACACGAGCCCGGCCTTCTTCGAAACGAAGGTCGGAGGCGCCGACCACGGCGGGTTTCCCCATACCGCGAGCGACAACTGCCGCGTGAGAAGTTTCTCCTCCAGTCGCAGTCACGACAGCCTCGGCGGCCATCATGCCACGGAGGTCTTCGGGCGAGGTGTCAGGCCGGATCAGGATGATCGGGCGACCCTGCGCCGCGTGGCGGCAAGCGTCCTCGGATGAGAACACCGCCATGCCGACCGCTGCTCCAGGAGATGCGGCAAGGCCTCGCACCAGCAAGCTGGTCTCGATAGCCTCGTCCAGATCGGCCTGGACAAACTGGGGAGAGCGCAGAAACTCTACCTGCTCCGGGTTGACCCTTTCCAGAGCTTCCTGTCGGCTCAAACGCTGGTCCCACACGTAGTGGACAGCGATCGTGGCCGCGGCCTCGGGGGTGCGCTTGGCTACCCGAGACTGCAGGATGTAGAGCCTTCCGGACTCGATGGTGAACTCGACGTCCACTACGTCGCCGTAGTGATCCTCCAGCTTTCGCACCAGCTGGTCGAGCTCGGCGTAGAGGGAAGGACTCCACGCCGCGAGTTTTCCGATTGGCTGCGGGGTGCGAATCCCGGCCACTACGTCTTCACCCTGGGCGTTGACGAGAAACTCGCCATACAGCCCGGGTTCTCCCGTCTTGACGTTGCGGCTAAAGACGACTCCGGTGCCGGAATCGTCGCCACGGTTGCCAAACACCATGGCCTGGACGTTGACGGCGGTGCCCCACCATTCTGGAATTCCGTGCGCTTCCCGGTAAACCCGGGCACGCTCGTTGTTCCAGGACTTTAGGACGGCCATGAACGTCAGATGCAGCTGCTGGCGTGGATCGTCCAAGATGATCTCGGCAATGACGCCAGTGATGATGTCACGAAAGGTGTCGCAGACATCTGCCAGCGCTTCGGCCTCCAGCTGCTGATCCGTCTCCACCCCTTGTCTGACGCGGGCAGTGGCGAGGACCTGTTCGAACGCCTGGCGCGGAATGCCCAGCACGACTTCCCCGAACATGGCGAGGAAGCGGCGGTAGCAATCGTAGGCAAAGCGTTCGCCGGCTTCTCGGGCGAGCCCCTTGACGGTAGCGGGGTTGAGCCCAAGGTTCAGAACCGTATCCATCATGCCGGGCATGGACACGGCAGCTCCAGACCTTACCGAGAGAAGAAGCGGACTATCGGGATTACTGAGCCCCTTGCCCGTTTCCCTCTCGAGAGCTTTGATTCCCCTCTCAATCTGCCAGGCGAGGCGGCGGGGAATCACGCCGTTCTCGCTGAACGCGCGGGCCACCGTCGTAGTAACGGTGAAACCTGGCGGCACCGGCACACCGAGGCGTGCCATCTGAGCCAGTCCCGCACCCTTGCCGCCGCGAACCTGCGGTGACAAGGAGGTCTCGTGACCATTGTCCTCCCGAAAGAGGAAAACGGCCTGTCGACCCCGTCGTCTCTGCGACTTCGCCTTCATCTCGTTCTCCTTCCTTTCGGAATGCAGTTGAGGGTCGCTAGGGTTTTGTCTCTGCCGGATCACCTCTATATCGGAATTTCTTCCGTACCAAGAGGTAAGAATAAACCAAAAGGTCTACTCTCGCCCGGAGTCCCGGGTGAATTTATACCGACAGGCTAGGTTCCCCTAGAGCTGAAAGTTACCTGCCCTTATTCTCGCTCGCCCCAGCGCAGATGAGCTCGTCTGCAACTGATGCGAGACAAAAACCTCGGACCGCCAAGCACGCGTTTGAGTATGTCTTGTTTTAAACAAGACACATCTCTTTTTTAAAATTTTGGTGCATGCTTGGTTTGGCACCCCTTCCCGTCCCAGCCGACGGGTGCGGTCGCTAACCGCGTTTTGTTATGCCCTGCCCAACCGGGGGCAGGACGAAGTGTGGACAGATCAAGCGCAAGCTGGCGCACTGTCTCTGCCGCCGTTCCCCTGGTTATGCAGTGAACGACCCCATCTAGGTCCCGACCTCCGGACTAACTAAGGTGGAGGCCTGCCCGTTGATGGCAGTTTTTTAGCCCTCTGGGAACTCCTCATAACAAGAAATTTTCCAGATCGCTTGTGATACCGGCCAGACGCCCAAGCGGGCCAAAAACGTCTGGTCGCAAACTCGACTACCAGCTGACCAAGCCGGTGGGGCATTTGGACCCCGGTTATTCAACCTCTGGAGCGCGCCTCCAGTATGGTCGCGGGCAGCTAACCCCAGGCGCGCCACCGCCTGTCGGTAATCAGCCTTTATCCATCAGTCTGACTGATACCGAAGCCAAGTCTTTAGTTTTTTTGTTGTTGATCAGAAGCGCCGGATGGAACGGCGGCCAGACTTTTTTAGACTATGGTCGCGCTGACAACGACCCGAATCTCATCCCCTTCACCATCGATCGATCCAACCTTTCTCGGAAAAGGGTTTGTCGCAGGCAGGAAGCTCGTAGCTCAGCTTGTAGCTCTGTCTTTTTCATCCGCTAACCGCGGTAGTTCGGCTTAAGCTAAGCACCAGGGTTCTGCCGGGCCCTGGTGGTAATATAGAAGCTTTCTATACTACCACCAAGCCAGCAAACAAAAACATCTGCCAACATGGTTTTCGCAGGAGAGAACCATACTAACAGATGTTTTCTACATGCCAAAGACGTCGGTTTCCCGCGCTAAAGCATGGCTCTCTCCCACAGTTCTTCAGTTGTCAAAGAACTTGGACCATTTTTACGTCTTAGCATACTATCACACTTTTTTATTTTTGTCAAGGTTTCCGAAAAAATTAAGCCTTTTTTGGCTTATTTTAGGGAAAATATCTAGCCATATTTGCCCTCCTCGCCATTGACTAGCCGAATACGCCATGCTACAATCAGCAATGATTTATATAGAAGAAAGGAGGGTTTTATGTATTATGTTTATATTCTTCGTAGTAGAAGAGATCAGTTGTTGTATACAGGCTACACAGCCAATCTTAAAAAGAGATACTGGCTGCACAGAAATGGTCATGTTAAGGCTACTAGGAATAGACTGCCCCTAGACCTGGTATTCTGTTTGCCTTTCTACACCAGAAAAGAGACTGAACATATGGAATGGTTTCTGAAAAACACTGGTTCGGGCAGAATCTTGAAAAAGAAATTGGCTAAGATTTTTAACCAAGAAGATTTTATAAAATATCTTGCCTGGTTGAAGTATTACAAACCTGAATTAAGAAGAAAGTATTATACGGGGCCCTACGGGCCCCCGTAGGGGGCCGCTATCGTCTAGCCTGGTCTAGGACATCAGGTTTTCATCCTGAAAACCCGGGTTCAAATCCCGGTAGCGGTACCACGTCGTCCTGACATTGCGGCTTACGTGAATGCCCACTATGCGGCCATTCACTCCAGCCTCCATGTCAGTACTCCTTTTCCCCACCCCGCCACAGGCGGGGCGGGGGCCCCATTCTTTTGAAATTATGAAAAAACAGACCATTTCAATCATAGTCGGAATCATTATTGCGATAATGATAATTACCTTTTTCTTCTTTGTTCCCTGGCTGCAGTCTCAAGAAGATGAAACGGAATATAAGACAATAAAGGAAGTACAACAATAAAAGAGATCCGCCTAAAGGCGGATTTTTA
>CAZLGC010000018.1:0-18736 GCA_964559275.1 uncultured Candidatus Saccharibacteria bacterium | reverse complement strand
TCAAAATCCTGCTCGTTGAAGCTGGGATCTTTTTGTTTAAGCTTAGCTATTTCCGCCTGTATCTGCGCTTGCGGCATAGTCACACCAGCTGCTACCCCCGCTCCGGCCGCGGTGGCACCCAGCATTTGCTGCATCTGCCGCATGGCTTGCTGCGCCTGTGGCGAACGCGAGGCCGAGCGTCGAGCCCGCTTGATCGCGTAACTAATTATCACTATGACCGCAATGAATATGATGATGCCAACAATGCCCCCGGACCCGCAAGTGGACGGAGTGTACGTCCCGCCCGAAGAGCCGCTATCATAGTCATAATCGGTATCGAACGAGGATCCGCTGTCAAAATCTATCCCGCCACCTGAAGGAACATAGTCCTGACCGCCGCCGGCCCGACCCCAAACATCGGGAGCAAAAACCAGTCCCAAAGCTACGGTCACAATCACAATTAGAAGTATCGCCCTATATCCCATATATTTTATAATTAGCGACTGGCTATTTTTTCTTGTCGGCTACTTGCTTCTCCCCGCACTTGGGGCAGAACTCGCTTCCCTGCGGAATCTGGGCTTTGCATTTAACGCACGCAACCATAGGTGCGGCTGCCGGCTGTTGTCCTTTTTGCTGAGCACCTTGGGTCATTCCCTGGGCCATCATTGAACCTAGCCCAACGCCAGCTCCGAGACCAACACCGGCTCCGACTGTCCCGCCGGTTCCGCCGCCTTCGTTTTTGGCGGCTGATTTCAAGGCTTCCAGTTGTTCGGCCGTCTGGAAATTTTTCATGCTGCCCTGGTCAACACCGCCCATCGCTTTGATAGACTGTGCCTTGGCCTGCATATCAGCAATCTGGTTAACGCGTTTTTGGGTAGTTTCATCAAACTCGGTGCCCTCCACCCGGAAATCTTTCATTGTGAATCCGAAAGCTTCGAATTCCTTGGTAACCTTGTCGCCAATTTCTTTGGAAAGCTCATCGCGCTGGGCATCGATATTGATCACACTATATTTGGCAGAAGCCAAAGCATCCGTGATCGGTGTCTGCAAACGGCTATTAATTACTTCTCTAAACTCCGTCATCGTCATCTGGTCGCGGTCACCCACAAACTCGGCAAAGAATTTCATCGGGTCGCTCATCTTGAACGTATAATTACCAAATGACTGCAGGCGTACCAGGAATTTATAGACCGGGTCATTATACTTCAAAGTCGTCTTCGTCCCCCATTTCACGTTGGGGATGTCGTTCATGTTGAAGTAATACACTTTGCCCTTATGCTTGCTTTCAAATCCGCGGAAAACAGACAGCATTGATGTCAGGAATGGGATATTAGCCGTCCTAATGTCTGTCCGCCCGGGTTTGTCCCAAACTCCCTGCGGCACACCTTCGTTCACAAACAAAAGCGCCTGGCCGGGGCCGATAATGACAGACGAATGAGTCTGCAGAATCTGATCCGGATCAGGGAATTTCCAGACGAGAGTTTCGGGACTTTGCGTAGTCCACTGAATGTTTTGTAGTTTTTGGTTTCCGATTGGCATATTTTTGAGTTAAATTCAATCGGGTTAATTATAGCATACTTCCAGTTATGGCCAAAAACTTGATTTCTGAGCAGACACTTGCCAAAATCGGACTTTTCCTTTATACTTCACAAGTATAAAATCGCTTAAAAATAAGGCTTTTTGCCGCGGGGTAGAGCAGTGGCAGCTCGCAAGGCTCATAACCTTGAGGTCGCAGGTTCGAATCCTGCCCCCGCAACCAGGCCTTCGTCCCGCTTCGCGGGACTACGGCCTGTAAACGTGCTAAAATACGTTTGCAGACCTAGTCTTTGATTGAAGAGGTACGGAGGCTTGGTTGTGTAATAGGTTGCCCTAACCAGGGGTGGCGGGCCCCGCCCGCCGTAGCCCCGAGCGAGCGAAGTGAGTCGAGGGGCGAAGGCGGGGTAGCTCAGTTGGTTAGAGCGTGGGACTCATAAGCCCAAGGCCGTCGGTTCGATCCCGACCCCCGCTACCACGTCGTACACACATTGCGGCTTGCGTAAGCGCCCACCCATGGTCGCTTACTTCAGCCTCCATGTGTGTACTCCTCTTCCGCTGAAAATGCTTAGCATTTTCAGCGGTAATAACTTCTTAGTAGTAGTCCATTCTCGCCAAAATTGCGCAGCAATTTTGGCGAGAATGGAGTACATACATGAAAGCCGAAGCGAGTTTCTGGTGAAATCAGAAACTCGCGTAGGCTGGAATGTATGTACGACGTGGAGCGGTAGTTCAGTTGGTTTAGAACGCTGCCCTGTCACGGCAGAGGTCGCGGGTTCGAGTCCCGTCCGCTCCGCCACCCTTCGCTCCTCCGGAGCTTCGGGTGGCCTCCGGCCACTTTGCCACACAATCTAGCGTAGGGTGACAGAAAAAAACCCGCCGACTACCCCGACCTGCCGAGGGGAGAGGCGGATTTTTCAATACTAGCAATTTTTGCTACAATCAAAGTAGCTACAAAAGCTAAAAACAATAAAACAAACTATATGCTAAACAATCCCGAATCAATTGTGTTTGTAATTGGCGCCGTAATAATGCTGGTATTTGCTGTACTATTTTTCATCAGTCGCAAACACAATTCTTATTTCACAGCCGCCTTTTTGGTCAGCAGCGTAACTTTGGTTTCTTACCTAGTTATGTTGGAAGGTTCGCTAGCCGGTGTGTACAGCTCAGGTAATTTTGTCTACTACAGCCGCTGGCTCTTCTACATCGGTAGCTGCTCCATCCTGATGCTCTCCATTGCCAAGCTGCTTGATCTCCCCCGCAAGAATCTACTGCCGGTGATAATCCTGAATGTGCTGGTGATGCTATCCGGAGCAATTGCCGCAGTCCTTACCGACGAATTCAAGTGGATCCTGTTCGGAGCCGGTACCCTCTTTTTCATCGGACAATTGTTTCTGCTTTTTGAAAATTCCAAACCCGGCAAAACCCGCGCCATGGTCATCTACTACATCATCTTCGGCTGGGCGATATTCCCCATAGTCTTTTTCTTGGCACCGGAAGGTTTGGGTCTGATCAGTAACCTGTGGGCCGTTTCCATCTATCTAGCTCTGGACATTTTTACCAAAATTGTCTTCTACCTCCATCTGGATTTAGTAGTTACCAAAAAGAAACCTGCTATTGAGAAATCAAAGCCTTAGGAAGAAGTAGGAAGCGATCAAAAAAGCCCCGCTTGAAGCGGGGCTTTTTTTTGTTTCCTTTTTCTAGAAAACCGTCAAGGTGAAGGCCTGATTAACTAGCGCCCCTCCGATCACATCGGCAATGTAGACCGTTACAGTTTTGCCATCAGAACTAACTACTCCGCTAGCTGCCGTCGGAGCCGTGCTGCTACCGCGCGGTGATATCTGAATATAGCGATCAGAGACATCAGATTCAAAAGCAACCGTATAGATACCGGCTGCCGAGTGGCCTACGGTCATTCCCAGACTTTGATCAGCTGTGTTGTCAACGCTCTGGGTGATCGTACCGGCATTGTCCGAAGTTACAGCTGCTTTCATAACACCATCGTCCAATCGTCCTTGCTGGATGGTGCCATCCACTTGCATATCGTCAGCCACCCACACCGGCTGCTCATTGTACCAGGGACCGCGCATGATTCTACCGTCGATACGGACATCGTCACCGAATGTCACCGGATTTTCCAGACCGCCCTCATCGGTAGTGACATTGATAATGGTACCGTTGAAGAACGTCACCCCTCCAACCCCTTGGGATCCGATCTTAATGCTGGGAAATTGGTTCACCACACCGGTAAAGGTGTTGTTCTGAGAAAGCGACGCCGCGTCGCTCAGACTGGTAGCCGCCCCGACCGAGGTGGCTGCCAGGACACCGCCCACCGCAAAAGCTCCGCAGAGCCCCGCGACCAAAACTACTTTGGTGTAAACTGTCATATTTTTGTTTCCCCTGACCTAGCCGAAACTAAGCCAAGATTTAATCCTTTATATCATTATAACAAAACTCCCCCGCTGGCGCGAGGGAGTTTGTGAAGTTCAAACAGAACTAGAAAACAATGATGTCAAAACCGTTATCTGTTAGAGCCATAGGAGTAGCAGCAACATCGTAGGTATGTACAGTTACGGTGTCAGTGGAAACAGAGTAATCCACTATGCAGTGGACTGCTGCATCGGAATTATCATGCGGAGTTATCGAGATGTAACGATCGGAAACATCGAAATTGAAATCAACTTCGTACTCACCACTGTTGTTCACGTGAGTTATTGAGACATCAGCCGTCTGGTCATTAACATTTTCCACGGAACGAGCCGGGGTAGTGCCAGCGGCTGTCACGGAAACAGCAGCTTTCATCAGACCCGGGTCAGCCAGATCCTGGGTAGCCATACCGTTCAGATAAAGATTGTTCCAGCCGAAAGAGGAAGAACCGAGAGAATAGGTGCTGCCCACAGCCGGGACGACTGTGTCACCGAAACGTACCGGGTAAGAGCCACCTTCTTCCATGCGGAAGATAGTGTCATCAATTCTCACTTTGTCACCGAAGGTGACCGGGTTTTCATTCCCGTCATCATCAGTGGTGTTGTTGACGATGGTGCCATTATAGAAAGTTACACCACCAGATCCCTGTTCACCGATCGTGATACCTTTCTTGAACCAGTTCACAATGCTGGTGAAGGTGTTGTCCTGATCGGTGTAAGCAGGGGTAGCAGCTACAGCCGTTACGCCAACTGCCAAGGCAGCGGCTACCGCGACCGTAACTACGATCTTACTGTACTTTTTCATAGATCGTTTATATTGCCCCAGTCAGCCGAAGCTGAGCCGGGTGTTATGCTTTTTATGTTGTTTTGACTGTCGCATAATACCAAACGACAGACCCTTCTTTTGATTACCACTATTTTAACACATTTTTCAAAATAACAAAAGAGACGGCCGCAGCCGCCTCTTTTAGCTTTATCTACAAGTCGTTTGGTTCAATTATACGGTAATTGGGACCGCCGCCGGAGGCCGGAGATCCCAGTATTTCATCTTCACCGTCGTTGTCAACATCGGCTGCGCCGACATTGACCCCGCCGCGGAAATCAGAACGGAACATCCAGAAATTGGGAGTAATTGAATCGCCATTGGAATTGACCGCGCGTACCAGCGGTCCCCCACCCGGGCCGGCACCGATTATGATCTCATCACCAAGTTTGCGATCAGTATTACCGCCGGCAACACTCATGCCACCTTGGAAAGCAGATCCAAACGGATAGAATTCTGAAATCAAGCTACCGTCGCGCTCGAATACGCGGATGGGCTGACTGCCGTATTCCGGCGCGGTCACAATTTCATCAATGCCGTCACCTTCAATATCCACCGCTGCTACTTTGACGCCGCCGCGGAAGGCTGAGTCGTAAGCCATGAAGTTGCCGACAATGCTGCCATCCTTGCGATGTATCGTGACATGCGGTCCGCCGCCCTTGGCTGCAGAAACTATGATCTCATCTTCTGCTCCGCCGTCAACGTTACCGACTGCCAACCAAGCCCCGCCCAGGAAACGCCCGTCCAGGGCAAAGAATCCGGGGTGCTGGAGCTCTCCCTGCCCGTTAAATATCCGGACATGGGGACGACCGCCGGCTCCGGATATGACCACTATTTCATCATAACCATCAGAATTGGCGATAACGTTGCCGACAGCAACCCTGACTCCGCCGCGCAGGTGCTTAGCGTAGACAAAGAAATTAGAAAGTAATTCACCGTTTTGGTTATAGATCATTACCTGAGGACCTAAACCCGGACTGGTTCCGGATACAATCTCCGCCTCGGGACCACCGCTGACGTTGCCGCCGGCCACAAACCAGCCGCCACGCAGAGTTTCCGGATAGGCAAAGAAACTGAATCCCTTGGCTGCCGGTTCCCAGCTGGGACCAGCAGTTGCGCCCGGGAAAACATTGGGAACATTCCCGTTGACATCCGCTATCCCAAAGCCCATCTCCCGTGTGCCGCTCTGGGTATCTTGGTTAGTCACCGTCACGTGGTACCAGCCTTTTTGCATAGCTGCAAAAGGTATTTTAGCCACTATTTCCTGATCGCTGATTACGTAAGTCGTCGCTTTGACATTATTGAAGTGGGTCTCAGCACCGTGCTGGAAGTTAGACCCAATCACTTTTATGTAAGTCTCGGTCAGGGCCGGATCATGAATCTTGATGCCCGGCACACAGCCAGAAACCGACGGCGCAGGATCAGCAAACGGAGCGGTATTTGGCTGAACAGTAATGCGGCGGATAGTATCGTTCCAGGTGTCGGCTACGAAGATTCTGTTTTTGTCTACTTCCGTAACAATGCCCTTGGGATTATTGAACTGGGCATCAAACCGACCGGCATCTTTGTAACCACGCTCGCCGCTGCCGGAGACTAGTCTGGTATCGCCCGTAGCCGGATCGATCCAGCGGATTCGCTGTCCTCCCACTTCAGAAACATACAGCTTACCGTCATTGGCCGCGGCTACATATTCCGGATAAGAGAAGTAAGCAGCCGAACCGACTCCGTCCTTGAATCCAGCCTGACCGGAACCGGCGATAGTTCTGACATTGTTACTGGTTAAATCAATTTCGCGAATGCGCTGATTATTTTCATCAGCGACATAGAGATATCTACCCTGGCTCTTATCAAGCGCAACCCCCACCGGCTTATTGAATTGTGCCGAAGAGCCGGCCCCGTCAGCATAACCAGCCTGGCCGTTGCCTGCTACTAACCAAGTGTAACCGTCAGAAAGCCTGACTTTGCGGATTCGGTTGTTGCCGGTATCAGCCACGTAAGCATAGTTTCCATCATGAGAAAGAACTAATCCGGTCGGATTATTGAACTTTGCCTGATTCCCGGCGCCTTCCTTGTAGCCATTAGATGGCCCGGTGGTATTAACCTGCCCGGTACCGGAAACCCAATAAGATTTAGCCGCGCTGATATCGACTTTGCGAATACGGTTGTTGAAGCGATCTGCTACATACAACCAATTTCCGTCGCTGGTAACGTCCAGACCTTGGATTGTGCTGAAACGAGCGTCACCACCAGTGCTTTCCTTGTAGTTATCAACGCTGTTACCGATCAGGAAAGTTGATTTCCCAGTGTCTATATTCAGGGTTCTGATCTTGTTGTTTTCCGCCAGATACATTATCGAACTATGCTTAGCCATTACATAAGGGCGCCCTAGAATCGTAATCCCACCATGACTGCCGTTGCGGTAACCGAAGCGATCGGCTCCAGCGATTCTATCGCCGGGAATTGTCGTTGAACCATCGTGTCGATTAAATCTTTGCAAAGTGCCGATGCCGGTATTAAGAACGTAGACGTAGTCACCGGTAATCCAAATACCGTGCGGGAAATTCAGCGAGGTCATAGTCGTATCAGACGCAAACTCTGTCATGTTGAGCGAACTCAGATTAACTTTTTTGACAGCGTCATTAAGATCATCAGAAATATAGAGGTCGTTGCCGTATTTGGCCAAGCCATTGGGATCATTAAGACCGGTAGCGACATCGTACTGATCTTTGCTACCCTTGTGAACTTTGACGACTTTATCGTGCCCGGTGTCAGAAATATATACCCAGTCTCCAGAAACCAGCACCGCCTGCGGGCTGCTGTAGCCGCCCTTGAAGGTTGACGGCGTGCCGCCGTTAGTGCTGACAGTCATAACTCGGCCGTGCCCGGCATCACAGATATACAGAGTTGAACCGTCCACCCACAATCCGGCCGGAAAATACAGCTCGGAGTCAACAATCGTTGTGACAGTGCGATCAGGGGCAATCTTCTTAATTTTGTGATTATTCGTATCGGCCACGTAGATGTAATTGTTGTGATCCACGGCAATCCCTGTCGGCTGCGCGAAATGAGCACTGGTGCCCACCCCGTCGCTGTCCCCGTAAGAACCGTTGCCGGCATGGGTGTGCATCTTGTTGCTGGTATCGATCTTGCGAATTGTATTATTGTACGTATCCGCAATATAAAAATTCCCATTGCTGTCCCGAGTGAGACCTTCGGGAAAATCAAGAAATGCGTCGCGAGCATCCTGCCCGTCACCCCAGTAAACCTGCGAGGCGAAGGTAGTGGTATCACCATAGTAAGCCAGAGCCTGCCCGGAAACTAAAAGCAGCCCGACAGCTACCAACGTAATAACCGAACACATTATGAGTTTTCTCATGTTTTTTGCTTTTTATGATTGTTATTTTCTATCTTCATTATATCACAATTCACGGAATCCTGGAATACAAAAAACGCCTAACGGCGCTTTTTCTTCTTATAGAGAAACTTTTTGTTTGTGCCAATCAGTCGCCTGCTCGTACATGTAGGCCGTCCTAAAAATTAGGTCTTCGCGGAAATAATTACCGACAACTTGCATTCCGACGGGAAGCTTTTTTCCACTCTCTTCCACAAAACCACAGGGCACGGAGATACCCGGCAGACCGGCAATCGAACTCGGATTTATTAGTTCATCAGATAAATACCCAAACAGCGGATCATCCGCCGCCTGACCGATCGGTTGCGCTACTGACGGCGAAGTTGGACCAACAACCACGTCCACTTCCTTGAAAGCATTTTCCCAGTCACGACGAATCAATGTCCTAACTTTTGAGGCTTTCAGGTAATAAGCATCGTAGTAACCTGATGACAACGCATAAACTCCGGTCATAATCCGACGCTTAGCCTCGTCGCCAAAGCCGCGGGCTCGCGACTCGGCATAGACATCAAAAAGGTCTTTGGGAGGAGGTGCCTCTTTGTCAGTTGTCACTGAATAACCATAACGGATACCGTCATAACGAGCGAGGTTAGCTGATATTTCGGAAGGTGTAATGACTGCATAAACGGCGGAGGCATATTTGGCCATCGGCAGGGCTACCGGGACAATTTTGGCGCCGTGTTTGGTCAGCTCCTCAGCCGCTTCGCGAACCAGGCGCTCGACTTCCGGATTTATACCTTTTGGAAAAAGTTCTGCCGGCACCCCGACCTTAATCTCGGCAGCTCCTTTTCGCAATTCCAGCTGGTAGTCCTTGACTGGTATTGCGGCCGTAGTTGAATCTTTGGGATCAGGCCCGGCCATAACTTCAGCGATAGCCGCTATCCCTTCCACTGTGGTCGCAAAGGCACCGACACAATCAAGAGAGGAACCCATGGATAACAGACCATAGCGACTAACCCGGCCGTAAGTCGGCTTCCAGCCCACTACTCCGCACAGCGACGCCGGCTGGCGAATGGAACCGCCGGTCTCGCTACCAATGGCATAAGGAGTGGCAAAAGCTGCCACCGCGGCCGCCGATCCGCCCGAAGAACCACCGGGAATACGATCCAGGTCCCAGGGATTGTGCGTAGTCTGAAAGTCCGAGGTCTCGGTGGAAGAACCGTGCGCCCAAGCGTCTAGGTTGGTCTTGCCGACGATGACGGCGCCATTACGCTTAAGGATATCGACTGTGGTAGCATCATAGGGCGGGATGTAATTTTCCAGCATTTTCGAAGAGGCGGTAGTTTTGACTCCCCGAGTACAAAGATTGTCCTTAACGGCTACCGGTATACCGGCTAAAATTCCGATCTTTTTGCCAGATTTTATTTCAGCGTCCACTGCCGCCGCCTGCTCTAGAGCATCTTCTTTTGTTAGTGTTAAAAAGGCTTTAATCTTATCGTCAACTGCCTCAATGCGATCAAAGCAAGCCTTAGTTAAATCGACGGAGGTTGTTTCTCCATCGATAAGCTGCTGGTGCGCCGCATGGATTGTCAGTTCGTTAAGCTTCATATAGAGTCACTGCTCTGAAGTAAAGGCTAATTACATTAACAGCGTCCCATTTATATCCAGTTGAAACTTGGTCTTAAGAAAACGAGCTGCCCGCTGGGACATTTTCATTCTATCCAGAAAGATTTCGAAGTATTCAACAATGCCGGCTACCTTGGTATCAATTGTTAGCTCCAGAGTAATCGTGCGGCTATCCTTGTCGACGTTCAGGAACGAGCGGGTGACGGCATAATTAACTTTGTCATGAATGTCAAAGTCCAGGGGGTCTTTGGTCTGCACCCGGCTGCGGTGGACATCTGTCTTGTCTGCTAGGATTGTAGCTGCGCTTGTTACGCTGACAGGATCGCCGGTGCGCTCTTCATGATTGCCGATTGAAAGCATAACCTCAACGATGTACTTGTGCTGCAAACCAAGTCGCTCAAGAACATCTTTAGCCATCAAAGCTCCGGTCTGCTCGTGATGATCGCGGCCACAGACATTGCCGATATCGTGCAAAAAAGCCGCCACCGCTGCCAGCTCGGCCTCGTCTTCGGAATAGCCGAGGCGCAACAAAATGTTGCGGGCAATATCGGAGGCTAAGCGAACATGACGCAATCCATGGCTAGTGTACCCAAGAACATTCAGATAATCATTGGCTTTTTCGACATAAGTCTTCGTAATGTCGTCGTGTTCGAGATCTTTGACTGTTACTTTCAACATAGATTTGGATTTGTTTTTATTTGAAAACTGATTTTACTTTAATCTGATCATCCTCACTGGCGGGAGCAGCCCTAACTAACTCATCTGAGCGCTCAAAGTCGTCAACCCTGTCCGGGCGCATGACATTATTGAGTCCAGTCACCTGCCAGGTAGGTTCCACTTCCGTGGTATCTACCTCGTTGATTTTGTCGACGTAATCCAAAACTTCGCCCAGCTGATCCTGGAATTTTTTTACCTCCGCTTCCGTGAGTTCAATCCGCGCCAGTTTGGCCACGTGCTCAACTTCAGATTTTGTCAGTTTTTTATCACTCATAGAAGTTAATTTTACCACCGAAAACAGAATTTGTCTAACTGATAAGCTTTTTGAAGCCTGCCTCCTTGATTATCTTAACCCCCAATTTCTTAGCTTGATCATATTTTGAGCCGGGATCCTTGCCAACCACTACCAAATCGGTGTTTTTGCTGACGGAACTAGCGGTGTCCCCGCCCAGCTTCTTGATAACTGCCTTAGCTTCTTCCCGAGAGTAAGATTTCAGCTCTCCGGTCAGAACGAAGGTTTGGCCAGCTAATTTGCCCACGACCCCGACAGCTTGGTAAGGCTTGATCCTGATTCTCTTAGCTGATAATTCTCCCAGGATCTTTTTTTCGCGCGGATCGCGGACGAATCTGTAAATACTCCCCCCTACTTTTTCGCCGATGCCGTCAATGCCTTCCAGGTCTTCCTGAGAAAACGATTCCAGCGCTTTCACTATCTGGCGAACTGTTTTCAAGTGCTTTGTCTTTGTGACCAGGGAATTAGCCAGCAGCTCCGCCGTTTCCTCACCGACAAATCTGATCCCAAGCGCAGTCAAAAAATTTGGCAGGGGAATTTCCTTACTGGCAGTAATAGCATCTACGATATTTTGGGCCGACTTTTCGGCGAATCTCTCCAGGGGCTGCAGATCGCCGACTTCCAAGTCAAAAAGGTCACTGGCATCATGCAAAAGCTCGTTTTCGATCAGCTGGTCAATAATTTTGGGGCCGACCCCGTCAATATCAAAGCCTTTTTTGGAAACAAAATGGACCAAACGTTCCCGCTGGGTGGCAAAGCAGCGATCATTTGAGCAACGGTGAGCAGCTTCTCCTTTGGGCCTGACTACTTTGGCTCCGCAGACCGGACATTTGGTCGGCATCCGGAAAGCCTTGGCATTTTTGGGACGAAGATTCTTCAGGACTTTGACTACTTCCGGAATAACGTCGCCGGCTTTGTGAATGATAACCGTATCGCCTATCTTGATCCCCAGATTTTTTATGAAGTCTTCATTATGAAGAGTCGCCCGGGAGACGGTGGAGCCGGCCACCAGCACCGGCCGCAGCTTGGCCACCGGTGTCAGCGTCCCCATCCGCCCAACCTGAACGATTACGTCCTCAACGACCGTTTCTGCTTCCTCAGCCTTGAATTTGTAAGCGATCATCCAGCGCTGGGCTTTGCCGACCGATCCCATTTGCTTCTCCAAATCAACGGGATTTACAACTACGACCATGCCATCAGTTTCAATCGGCAGCTTCTTACGCTTTTCTTCCCAGCTCTGAATATATTTGTACACTTCTTCCAAATTGGAGCATTGCTGGGACCAGTCATTGACCCGAAAGCCAAAATCGTTTAACTTTTTATGCACTTCGGCGTGTGTTTGCTGGTCGATGTCATTCATAATCTCATAGGCCAGAAAAATTAGCTTCCGAGACGCGGTTACATTCGGATCCAGCTGGCGGACACTGCCGGCGGCGACGTTGCGTGGGTTAGCATACGTAGGTTCGCCCGCTTTTTCCTGCGCCTTATTCAATTTGGTAAATTGTTCTTTGGTCATCAGCACTTCTCCCCGGACTTCCAGCTCCTTGGGAATGTCTTTACCACCCTTTAATTTCAGCGGCAGGCTTTCAATTGTACGTAAATTCTGTATAACATCTTCTCCGTATTTACCGTCCCCCCGGGTGAGACCTCGCACCAGCACCCCGTCTTCGTATCTAAGAACCGCCGTCAGGCCATCCAGTTTTATTTCCACAAAATAATCGAACGGCTTGCCACCAACTAGTTTCTTAATTCTTTTTTCCCAGTTCTCTAAATCCTCTTTGGAAAAAGCGTCTTCCAGAGACAGAACCGGTTCAGTATGTTTGACTTTCTTAAACTCATCCAAGGCCTTGCCGGATACCCGAAGTGTTGGTGAATCCGAAGTTTGCAAACCAGGATACTCCTTTTCCAGATCAGCCAGCTCCTTTTTCAGGGAATCCAAAGCCGCATCAGATATCTCTTGTTTGTCTTTGACATGGTAGAGATAACGATGATGATTGATTTCCTTTTTCAGCTTTGCGATCCGCTCTTTAGCTGCCGCTTTAGTCATAGCTTGAAAAGTAAACAAAATAGTGGCAAAATGGAAGAAGTCGAATCCATTTCCATAACTAAGTATACCAAATATCCGATGAAAATGAAGCTTTTGGGGCTGATTTTAGCTCTTCTGCTAGTAACGACACTTACCGCTTGTATTAACGAGGACTCCGAGCGGATAACTGCAGATGACCTCGATCTGGAGCCAACGCCAACTCCCACCGGACCGCCGCTATTCTCATTTGTGGTCCTGGGCGACAACGGCAGCCTGAATCCCGCTTTTGCAACCATTATTGCCGAGGCTGAAGACGGCGAGGCTGATTTTGTTTTACATGCCGGTGATATCACTGACGGCAAAAGCTTTGCCGAAATGGAAGCCGCCAAGGAATTTATGGACGAAAATCTGTCCAAACCCTACTACGTCACCATCGGTGATAATGATCATATAGTTGACTCTTCGGGAAAAAGAACTGACGCCGCCTTCCAGCAGGTATTTGGTGATACCTTACAGTCTTTTGACTATGAAAACAGTCATTTTGCGATTTTGAACAGCACTGACGAGACAAACAGCTTTTCTGACGCAGAACTGGACTGGTTGGAAAAAGATCTGGCAGCCAGCGACAAGGAATTCAATTTCATACTGATGCATGTCCCCGTCAATATTCCCATGGCTGAATCTCTGCTCGGGGAACAGTCAGCCCAGGCCCAGCGGCAAAACGAACGCTTTGCTGATATAATTGCCAAGTATAATGTTGACCAAATCTATGCCGGTCATTTTCACGGCTATTTGAATTATGAAATCGGCGAAATCCCGGTTACTGTCACCGGCGGTGCCGGCTCCAGCCCGCAATTCGGTTTTGAAGAAGACTATCACTATATTCTTGTTACAGTCTATGGTGATGGTATCGTGAACAAATACCAGCCGATCGAATCGCTATCTGTAAATTAGCTCGACCAAAAAACAGGCTGTAAGCCTGTTTTTTTATCCAAGGCAAATTTTTCAGGGACTAAGCGGAGAAAGCTCGGATTCAACCGGCTTAACCGGAGGGAAAGGTGATGTCATCGGCCACTCCTTGCCGATACCGGTGTCGCTAAAAAGTACATAGTCAAAGACTCCGAAGGCCTGCTGTTTCACCGGGATAGTAACCTCCAGCGCCCGGCTGACGTCCTCTGAGCCCTGCAGAGCGGTACCGCTGACTCGCAGCGTAGTCTCCTGCCCGATTGGTAACAAGTCACCTGGTTCGCCAGTAGGATCAGGAGCGGTAACAGAAAATTCTACCACCTTGCCCTGTCCTCCGGCCCCGACATGCTTTAAACGTAATAGAGATAAAAGATATTTGGGGTTCGTGCCGGTTTCACCCTGTAAATTTATTGTAATGGTATTATTGATCACCGCCGAGGCATCTACTACGTTTTTGACAACATTGGCTCCTTCAACTTCTGGATCTAAGACTACTTCACCGCCCTCAAGTTTCCAGTACAGAAGAGTCCATTCAACTTCCTCTGGCTGATCACCGTCTGCAGACCAAGTAATCCTAACCGTTTGTATCTTATCTATAGGCTGCCCGGTAGTGACATTGTAAAGGGGAACCTCTTTAACATCCTCTTCCCAGGCCAGATCGGCTGTCACCTCTGTTTCCTGCTCGGCCTTTTCCAGTGACCAATTAGAGACAGTGCCGAAAGCGTGATATGGCACCTGACCAGATTCGGGCAAGTCGTCTGGATTGACATGGTAATAGTTATACAAAACGTCTTCCAGTCCGGATTCCGCGCCATAATAGGAGACTATCGAGTTTTGGATATTTTCGGAAAGGTGTATTTCTTTCACAATAATCGTAGACAAAGCCAAACTGACTGCCATGATAGCCGACATTAGCAGAACCGCGAAGACAAGTGTTACCCCTTTTTGTTTATCAATTGAAGTCATTCTTTTTTAATCGACAGTACCGCCGCCGCCGTACCAGCGGGCGGTCAGTGAAGTTTCTACGGACATACTATCCGCCGCTCCTCGATCTCCTTGCCGAGAGGCCTCAAATACGACTGTGACGCGTTGCGGATCATTGGATTCATTAGAATCAATAGGACTGATGTAAAAATGCATACGATCAACCTCAACCTCAGCCGAGGTTAGAGCTGTATTTTCGGTGACAGTATTGTAGAAAATCTGACCGTCAACATTGGTGAAGCTAACTGTCTGGCCACCCACGCTCAGATACAGCACATCCACCCCCTCGTCAGAGAGATTAAGTCCGGCATCATTATAGGCTGTGTAATCAACCGGGTACATTCGGGCTAGACGACTGATGGTTTCTATGGATTGGCGCACATCCCGCACCAGCTTTTCCTGATTCATCGCCTTGCGCTGGGCGTTAGTGGTTGTGATGAAAAGAACCGCACCCATGGAGACAACTACAACAAAAACAGTTACTGAAATCAGCACCTCAATCAAAGTGAAACCCTTGTTACTCGGCGAACCAGTCATATAGTTCTTCTGATAATGTATGAGTATAGCTTTCTCTGCCGGGTGTATAGACAAAAACTGTTACAGTCATCGGTTCATCCGCCGCCCCCGGCTTCCAAACACCTACTACGCGTTTGATCCCGGAATCCGATAACCCAATATCATCACAGGTTTGGTCAACTGGGGGATGGGAATATAAACCAGTACCGTCATCAAAGCACAGGATCCCAAAATCCGGCAGCTCCCCCTCTTCCGGCCACTCTCGGAAAGTATAAGGCTCGGCATCTTCCGGAGAGTTGACCTCAATACGGCCAGGCAGAACATTCTCAGTTGACACCAAACCAGTTGTCCAAGCCTGCCCAATCTTCCAGTTGGCATCTCTGATCCAGCGCACGCCCTCGATGCCCTCCTGGGCCAGATTCATGGCAATTATGTCCACCTGGCTAGCCTCGGCCCCGCGAACAGTGTAAATACCCAGACTGACGGCACCCAAAATCCCGATCACCAGAATGGTGAGTGCCACGATACTTTCGATCAAAGATTGTCCAAGTTCCCTTTTTGTCATATTAAGGCAAATCCTCACAGCTGCCATTAAATATTTCAGTCGCCCCGGTACGGTTATGGACGACAACACAACGTTCAGCTCCGTCGGTTCCTTCCTCTTTGAGATTGTAGGCGATATAATCGGTTTCATATTCGGCTCCGTCAACAGCAAAATAGGCGTTCCCTGACGGCGGCGAGAACATTGTAATAATAACGGCGGAACTCAAATCCTCGCCCTCGGCCGAAACAATACTCTCTAATTCAACGTCAGGCAGAAATTCTTCGAATCGTTTCCAGTCCCCGGGCCCATAGTCATCACTCGTATCAATATTGCCGAAGATGAGATATTCCCCGGCTGGCAGCGGGCTATCCAAGCTGATCCAAACACCGAAACCACCGTCCGGAACTACCAAGAGACCCGACACAGGATCCTCCACTCGTTTCTGGGAAATAGCATAATTTTTGGCCTCGCGAAAAGTGCCGGAAAATCTCTCTGCTTCCATCATTAAGTTATTGCGGCTTTCCGCGCCACTGAAATTGGCCACTGCAATAACTGCCAGCAAACCAATAATCGCGATAATGACCAGCATTTCTACCAGGGTAAAGCCGGCCTGCTTCGCATTAATTTTACGTTTTACGTTTTGCCCCGTCTTCGCCAAGCCTTTGGCAGGACTTCGCTCACTTTGTTCGCTTCGCATTTTACACTCCAAGTATTTTATACCTCAAATGTCACATTATCAGCCCCAGATACCAATCGGCGATTGCTTGTCCCCAAATCAGCGTAATGATAGTGGCAGCCGCCAGGAAAGTTCCAAATGGAACCGAATCTTTCATTGACTTTATTTTTAGTCCGACCAACAGTAGCGATATCACCGAACCGCCGACAAAGGCCAGTAGCAGCACTACAATCGTAAGCGGCCAGGGCAAAATCAAACCTACCAAAAAGCCGAGTTTGACGTCCCCCCAACCCATCCACCTCTCTTTTGATAATAGCACCAAAACCAGGAAGAAACCACCGATAACGCCACTACTGACAAGCGCCCAGGGCAGGGATATCTGGGGCAGAAATACCGCCGCGGCAAAAGCAATAACGGCTGTTGGCAGCAGAACTTTGTCCAGGATCAGGTAGTGGCGCAAATCGTAGACAAAGATAACAATCATCACCGACACAATGAACAAAGAGAAAACTAGATACAAAACATTGCCGGTGGTGACACCGAACAGCTCCCAGCTGCCAACCTGTACAAAGGTCACTAAAAAGAACAAAATCCCTGTCATCACTTCCACCACTGGATACTGCCAGGAGATCGGTTTTTGGCAATAGCGGCACTTACCTTTCAGAACTATGTAACTGACAACCGGGATTAGATCTTTCCACGACAGCTCGTGCCGGCACTGCGGACACTTGGAGCGACCCTTGGTAATTGAATCGCCAGTATGCAGCCGGTAAATCAGGGCATTCAAAAAACTGCCGATGGCGAGACCGAGTATAAATAATATTGCGGGGAGAAAATTGATCATATTTCTATAGAAGTTCAAACTAAAATCCCAAATCTCAAAATCAAAGCAACTCCAATTCCAACTTGAACTCAAACGGCCTTCGATTTAGGATTGGTGTTGGGATTGCTTTGATTTTGGACTTTGAGCTTTGAGTTTGGATTTAGAAAGAACCACAATCCTCCACTTCAGCACAGCCGCCATTTTCACATTTAAAGAAATCACCGTTGGTGCTGGTGCAAACCCGATATTTGGTCTTGTCGAAGGGATCGCGATAATATTGCACGGTGCCCGGAATGGCTGACAGGTAATCAGGCTCCAAATCAGCCAGCTTTGCCGGCGCCTCGCCGTTGTTTTGGTTCTGGAAATTTTCTACTGCCAGCATGACGCTGTTGGCATCAGCCTTGTTGGCTGCAATTACGGCGTTTCCGTGAGCCTGATCAAAGAGCTTGAAGAAAATGAAAGTCAGGATCAAGGTCAGAATGACAGCTACAATCCCCATGACAACTGACGCAATACCAATGCCCACCCCTTTGTTTTTGGCTTGAGCTCGCTTGGTGGCGATAATCCCTGTCACAACGGCGGCCAGGCCAATAACCAGCCCCAGGTATAGATTCCATACTGACAGAACAGCGATGATTCCTAAAACTAAAGCCACGACCCCCACGGGATCGTGGTCCTTGGTACGACCGGAGGTCGAACTCTTAGCTTCTGTCAGATCAGTCCGATACTTAGTGTCGCCCTCCGGAAATTCGTCGGGGGGGATTTGGTACATAAGTATTTGCTAGTACCCGCACACTAAGTTTCCCTAGTGTGTGGGTTATCAGCAAACAGACTGTTGCTAGTAACAGGAACCGTTGGTGCAGGTGAAAGTATCCCCAGAATTCAGAAGAGTCGAGAGCGTGTAACCGTTAGCGTTTGTACAATCGTAATCGGCACCGTCAGGTCTCACGGGTAGACTCTGAACATAAACGGGATCTCCGTCAGATTCTGCCAGGGTCTTTCCCCCACAAAGCTTATCAGTAGTATTTTCACAGGCCTGGTTATCAGCCCCAGCACCACAAGCTGCCGCAAAAGACGGCAATTCACCTTGCTCCGTATCAAACAGCTCAAACGCCGTCATAGTACTGTTGAGATCGGCCTTCATAGTTGAATCTTCGGCTTCATCACGAGCCCCACCTAACGCCACTAGGACTACCACCGCCAAAATGGCGATAATCGCGATGACTACTAGTAATTCAATTAAGGTAAAACCTTTTTGACCTTTCATGTTATCACCTCCCCTCGGTTATTTATTTTTATTTTATTTAAGCTCAAACCCAAAGTTCAAAGTTCCAAATCAAAGCTCCTGGAGTTTATTTTGCAATTGGGGTTGGAGTTGGAGTTGCTTTGATTTTGGTTTTTGGATTTTGAGTTTGGGCTTTCCTATTAGAACTGCGAAGAAATGTTATAAATT